>JBNJFO010000114.1:0-5385 GCA_051746905.1 Thermoplasmatota archaeon | reverse complement strand
GATAAAGATTGGATCAAGGAATTACTGTTGGGAGAAGGGATCATCGGTCAGGGTGAATGATTGAAAAGAGTTTCTGATGCCTTGAGGAGTGTTATGTGAGGTTGGTTAGGGCTTCCTTCGCGTTCTCCTTCACATCTTGGTTCTCGTCGTTGGTGAGTCGTTCTAGTTCGGTTCTGAGATCTTCGATCTGTTCGGGTTCCTTCTCTGAGATGAAAGCGAAGATGGCTGTGGTGAGAAGTCGGATCTTCGGGTCTTGGTTGGTGAGCATCTTTTTTAGAGTGTGTTTTATGGAGAGTGCTGGGGAAGGGTCGCGTTTTTTGTGTTTGGTGGGGGTCTGCCGACTAGCGTGGAACTCGCTACGCTCGCTCCTCTTTATCCTCGCTTTTCGCTACGGATAACCCCGCCCCTGCTCTCCTCGCTGGCCTTCGCACACGTTGGAACTAGTTCCACTGGCTCGTAAATGTGAAATTTAATCACACCCCGAACCACCGGCTCGGAGAGCGGTCCATCTACTTTATTAGGTATAAATTGATGCCTGTGGATATATCTGTTGAAAATAGTTATTTCGTATTGTTGTAATTGATTCGTATTGTTGTGATCGTAGCGAAATTTTTATAATGTAGTATTGTACTACTTTACTACTGTGATAAGATGTCTGCGGCCTCTATAACTAAAGTGACTAGGAAGTTCCAGATCACCGTTCCTAAAGATGTAAGGGAGACTCTGTCTATCCATGAAGGTGATTATATCGCGGTCATCACCAACGGAGATGAGATCATTTTGAAAAAACTAGAACTTCCTGATTGGGACGAGGTGTTCGAGAAGGGAGAAAAAAGTGCTGAAGAGAAAGGTTTAACGAAAGAAGAGATCATCAAAGCTGTCAGGAAGGAGCGTAAAGGGGAATGAAACTTACTGTAGACCTAGAAAGTGATTCGTTATATTTCATCATATGTGATACGGAGGTAGTTGAAAGCGAAGAGATCTCTGTATCGAGTTGGAGATACCTACTGAAAAAGAAGGTTGAAAGTGCTCGAGTTTTGTCTGTTTGTTATTCAGGTTATTTTCAATGAATGGTTCTAGGAAGTCAACGGTCTTCCTTCAATTTTTTTAAGTTCCACATTATACTCGGGTGTTCATCCAACGATGGATTCAGTTCGTCGTGATTGTCAAAAAGTTCTGGTTCGAACCGGTATTCGTCAAAAAAAGCATCGATCAATCCTTGATATCTCTCCTCCGTAAGTGATACATACTTCTCGATGAAGGTGTGTGAATAGGATCTTAGGTCATTAGGGATGTTTCTGGTTCTAAGAAGATTTAATAATTGTTCATCGATGGATACATGATCCAGAATATTGTCTATTTTTTGCTCATAGATACGTGGTTCTGGACGCATCATACTATCTATTATCAAAGCCGTCAAGAACATCTCTTCATCGAACGTTTGGTGCGCGATGTTGTAAACATCGAACAGATCTCTTGAACTTATTATTGTATCATCTTTATACCTATAGATAAGCGTGCAAAACTTATTACCGAATATCTCTTCAGAAAACGGTGTTTTCAATCCTATTTCCTCACCCGTTTTGAAATGGTGGTAAGTTTTTATATCATCTTCTTTGAAAACAGGTATCCTTCTCATATAACCCATCTCGATCTTGATCGAATCTCGTTGGTCTTCTTCAGTTCGATAATGGACTGTAAACCTGGTAAGAGGGTGTGTAGCCTGTATCTTTATTTCGCTCTCTTCGTAGTCTAGATCGTACAGTATCCTCTTGATTATATCATCTATTTTATCTCGCTCCTTCCACCAATCTTCTTTTCCTTGGCCCCTGTAATTGAAATCTATGTCCAGGCTCAATCTAGATATGTCTTTTAGATGTAAAAAATTTAGACTTGTTCCTCCGTAAAGTGAAAGTCTTTCCTTCGTGTAATCTACAGATGATATCCTTTTTAATATGTCACAAATCCTGTAGACCTTCTCCAATGTTTTTTGGTCGTATCCGGTTTCATCGAACAAGTTCAGACACCTCTCGTGATATCCTCGAAGTTTTCTGGTAAATACAACAACCATGCTTCGTTCAGCCGACCACCGGACCGTTCTGACAGGTAGACGGGTGATCTTCCTATATTCTCTTTAAGATATGACCTCAGTCCTGTTAATACACCTTCATAATATGGGTTGTCTTCGAACATGCTGAGGATCAAGCCGGTCTTCCTGTAGAGGATATCTTTATCCATGGACTCTAATATGATCTTCAATTTATCGGGTCTGACTCCTGGGAGCGATTCCAAGCTTTTTAGACATTCCTCCCAACCTCCTGAATAGCGTGGACGATCGATACAGTCTAGGAAAGTTCTACTGGGCGAAGATACTACTATCTTTTGACCTTTATGGTCTATCTTTTGTAAACCGACTTTTTTATAAGAATTGTAGATCGGTTCGTAACGGATATTTTTGAATTCGAAATCCCGGAACTTTCTGTTCGGTTCGACCACGATGTAAACATCGTTGTAATACGAGTAAGCAGAACCGTGGATCTCGAGGGCCGTGTGGTAACCTAGGTAGTATTCTTTTTGGACTTTAGATGCGATAAGATATTTGTCAGGAGTGAAACTTTCGTCTTTTATCTTCGTGGGTGGGACAGCGACGTACAAACCCCTTTTCGGGTGCAGTAATTTGCCTTCTTGTTTTAGTTTAGCGATGTACTCGTTATAGATATACTGGTATGAGACATCTTTTCGATCTAGTATTTGTTTTGCGGTCTGTTCGATATCTTCTTTGTTGACGACTTCTTTTTTTAACAATTCATGGTAAAGAGTTTCTCTCTTGGTCATTTTTATACTGATTATACGTTATGCTTGTATTTAACCCTTACTATGTAGAAAATCAATATTTAGTTTAATCAACGTTATGATGGTTTATAGCAGGTGTTTTGTGGGGGGCTTCTTTTTGTTTGTAGAAGGGGGCACTGCCGACTCGGGGAATCAATTCCCCTACGTCCTCGCTCTTCGCTGCGGACTTACCCCGCCCCTGCTCTCCTCGCTGGCGGTTCCGCGTTGGAAACCGAGTTTCCACTTGATCGTGAGGTCTATGACCGAACGAGTGTGAGAACGTAGTTCTTACTACTCACAAACTGTAAGTTTGCTCCCGCTCCCGAACCACCGGCTCGCAGAGCGGTCCATCTACGTTATTAAGCATAAAGTGGTGTATGTGCATACTCACGGTAGTGTTGCATACTGTGCATACTCACGATTATCAGCAAAAGTGATGAGATCGTCTTGAAAAAATTAGAGCTAATTTTAACGAGATGTCTGTTAATCTATCTAGTTTCTCTCCTTTACATCGAAGTTTACCATGAAGTTTTCTGTGAAGTTTACCCTGAACTCCTTATCCATATCTTCTGCACCCAATAGATCCTACGGACTGCACCAGCATAGGAGATCTGTGGCCGAATAAGAGTTAAAACTATGTTCTGAAAAATCGGATGCCCCCTTCTCGCATGTTCGGAAAGGACAATTCATAGATCATCAAAAATTTAATCGGATCCGCATATACACTCATGAGAGGCTTGTAGGTGGTTAGATATAAACTCGTGAACGGCTATTGCCAAATGGTATAGTTTATCGGCCTGTTCTTTTGTGGCTACCGTATCCCTGTAATATGCGGCGGAACGATTTTCCCTGTATATTTGGTAAAGATCATCACAAAGAGATTGAGAAAACAATCCAAGTTCTGCGGCTCTATCATATGCATATCTGTGTGTCTGAAAATTACCTACTTGGTCATTGGATTGAGCGAGCACGTACCATTCTAACGAGCGTTCGATGGCTGCGAAGGACATCTCCATAACACTAGTGTAGTATCCATTGTTGCTCCTCAGGGTTCGACAGGCCTTGATCAATCGACATGCTTTATGATGTTGTGTTTTCACTTGAAACGATGGATCTAATCCTTCTTCGAGTTCCGAGTCTCGAGAGTAACTAGAGAAAGCTTCTTCAGCTTCTTGTAATGCGTTGGTCACAGCTTTTGGATCATTTACCATCTAAATTCACCTCTTTTTTAAAACGTTGAAGTGTTTTTGTCTCGTGGAGGGTGATACTTGACGAAAGGACTTCTTGAAGTCTTTCGTTGTAGTTCGTGGCGGAGCGTGAAGACTCGACTAAAACCTGAAATTCATACCGGTTTCCGTTGAATGTTTTTTTCTCTAGATCTTTAGCTATTTCATTTGCCTTTCTCTGATTGGTCCCCCGGGCCGACTGAACTAAGACCCATAGGTCGATATCACTCTGACGATCGGCTTGACCTCTAGCCACGCTTCCAAAAATAAGGATCCCTAGTACATCATCTAGTTCTATTTTCAATCGATCGACTGCCTTTTTTACCGGTTCATGGAATTCTTTTTGAGGTATTTGGAGGGTTCTATCGTCGGGTTTAGCCAATCTTGAACGGTTGATAGAAACGTTTTTCTTGTTCCCCTTCGCATCCACTTTCACAAGATCGTTATTCTCCAGTACACCTACCGCTTTTTTTATCGCAGGATGGCTGTATCCCGTGAGTCGAGCGAGTCTTCTGAACGTGTATTCATTGTAAGGATTATCCGACAGGATGTGGAGTATTTTGTCAGTGGTCTCGTGTCGGAATAGTTTTGGTTCCTGGATCGGGATGGATAAAGAGATCTTTATACCTTCCTCCTTTTTATGGTTATCTTTCGTTACCATGGTAACGTATTGTTACCGATAGTATATATATTTTAAATAAGAAGATCGGTTTTAACTGATTTAATAGAGGTGGGCAGTGTCGGCTCTCTGTGAAAACCATTCGTTTTCTCAAAGCACATTTCGTATACAGCTCCCGAACCACCGGCTCGGAGAGCGGTCCATCTACATTATTAGGTATAAAGTGGTGCATGTGTATACTCACGGTAGTGTTGCATACTGTGCATACTCACGATTATCAGTAAAAGTGATGAGATCGTTTTGAAAAAACTAGAACTTCCTGATTGGGACGAGGTGTTCGAGAAGGGAGATAAAAGCGCTGAAGAGAAAGGTTTAACGAAAGAAGAGATCATCGAAGCAGTTAGGAAGGAGCGTAAAGGAGAATGAAACTTACCGTAGATCTAGAAAGTGGTTCGTTATATTTCATCATATGTGATACGGAGGTAGTTGAAAGCGAAGAGATTGCGCCTGGTGTTATATTAGATCATGATGAGAAAGGGGATGTTGTTGCTCTAGAGATACTCGATATCAAAGAAAAATATACTGTTGAACAGATCTCTAGTATCGATTTGGAGATGCCTACTGTAGTCGAAGATTAAATTTAAATACTTTCGAAATCAATTCGATATGTGGTAGGATGTCTGTGAAGATAGTGAAAACGGTAGGAGT
>JBNJFO010000113.1:0-5406 GCA_051746905.1 Thermoplasmatota archaeon | reverse complement strand
GGCCACCCGGCGAGGATGCTACAGAGTTAGCTAGAGTAGTAGATAGGGGTATCAGAGAGGCAGATGTCCTCGATATGACTGAACTGTGCATCGAAGAAGGCGAAAAAGTATGGCTTGCTTTCATAGATATGCACGTTCTAGATTTCGACGGCAATCTATTCGATGCCTGTGGAATAGCGGCTATGGCGGCTTTGATGACCACCATCGTACCGGCTGAAGATTACGATCTAGGCGAAGATTATGAACTACCTGTTCAGCATACCGTTATACCGACAACTTTCACGAAGATCAAGGACCAGATAATGCTGGATTCCAGATTGGAAGAAGAACAGATCGCAGAAGCACGGTTAACGGTCACAACGAATGAAGAAGGCAACATCGTGGCCATGCAGAAAGGACTCAGTGGTGTATTCGACTACGAGAAAACAAAAGAGTGTATCAAAAATTCTGTCGAGATAGGGAAGAGTATCAGGCAGGATATGATAAAGCAGATACGTGAAGGATAAATTATAAATAATTTGATTGCAACCACGATAAAAAGGGTGTCATGAATGGCGAAGAAGAAAAAAGTAGGAAGTACTGGACGTTTCGGTCCTCGATACGGTGTCAGGGTCCGTAAGACCATCAAAGACGTTGAAGAGTCGAAGAAGAAGGAATACGAGTGCCCCCGATGCCATCATGAAAAGGTCAAGAGGAAGAGCGCCGGAATATGGCACTGCAGAAAATGCGATCTGACTTTCGCCGGCGGTGCTTATCAACCCCGTATAGGAAGAAGAGTAAGGATACTCGAAGAGGGTGAAGAATAGATGTTCAGATGCGCTATCTGTGGCGAGAAGGTCAAAGGAGACATAAGCACGGTAGGGATCCAATGTGAGAACTGCGGTGGCAGAGTCTTCTACAAAGAGAGGCCCAACGTCAAGAAAGAGCTCAAGGCTCGGTAAAGATGAAAAAAGCTGTACTGAGCTTTCCGGATACGAAGAGCGCTGAAAAGACTCTAGAGTCTCTCAAGCCAGAAGCGAGAGAACCTATAAGAAGAACGAAGATTGATATATCGTTCGCACCCCCACAGATAAATATAGAATCTGAAGATACCAGTGCCCTTAGAGCGGCGCTGAATTCGTATCTAAGATGGATAGATATATCGAAAAAGATAACTGAAGGATACTCAAAGGAGGAATAATTATGGCAATGTCACAAGAAGATATACAGAACGAGATCGCACAAGCTCAACAGCTGCAGCAGCAGCTTCAGAACATAGTAGCACAGAAACAGCAGTTAGAAGTCACGAAGAAGGACACTGAAAGAGCTTTGGAAGAACTGAAAAAGTTGGAAAAAGAAACCCCTGTTTACAAGAACGTAGGCGAGAACATACTGATCCAGGTCGAAGACAAGGATAAGTTGGTCGAAGACCTCGAGGACGAACTCGAGTCGGCTGATGTAAGGATAAAGACCATGGATAAGCAGGAAGAGAAACTAAGGAAGAAATTCCAACAGATACAGCAGCAGTTGACGGCTAAGCTCGGCGGTGGACAGCAAGGTCCGATGGGCGGAAACTGAATGAAGATCGAAAAGGGTCTAACCACCCTTTTTTTATCTCATCAGAACGCCGATCCTGATGCCGTAGGCTGCCTCTATTTTCTGACCCAGAGATATGATGGAACAGCGGGTCTACCGACTCAGCCTGATCGGATGGGTAAAAAACTTTTAGATCATCTTGATATGGATGTGGTGACAAAACCAGAAGTTTCAGGATATGAACAGATCGTCATAGTGGATACCCCCAACCCATCACAGCTAGAACCGATCCGATTCGAAGAAGAGGACATGGAGAGAGCTAAGATAATCGACCACCATCACACGAATTCATGGGACCGCGATATTTTTTTCCAGAACAAGAATTCATGCGCGGAGATCATATATGATATGGTCCAGCCAGAGGATCTGGAGAAAGGCGAAGCGATAGCCCTGATAGCTGGCATATTGACGGACACATCTTTTCTCAGAAGAGGGGATGTCGATACGTTCAGGATACTTTCCGAGATAATGAACTTGAGCGAAGTCTCTATAAACGACGTCAGCCAGATATTATCTCATGATGTCCCTTATTCCGAGAAGATCAGCAGGTTCAAAGCAGCTCAGAGATTGGATTACAAGAAGGTCAACGGATATTTCGTAGCCTACACGAACGTGAGTTCTTTCGAATCTTCGGTTTCATCGATGCTTCTGATGATGGGGGCGGATGTCGCTTTCACGATGTCTAAGAGAGGTAAGGATATACGTATCTCCGCCCGTGCCGTTGACGAGATCGTTGATGAAGGATTCGACCTGGGAGAACTATTCAAATCCATAGCTAATAGTAAAGAAACTTTTTCTGGAGGTGGGCACGAAGGTGCAGCTGTTCTAAACGGCACAGATGGTAACGAAAAAGTGATCAGAGAATGTGTTGGTCTGACTATCGAGTGGATTAAAAACAAAGGTCTAGAACGCCCTCTTGAATGAACCCCTTTAAAAACTATTCTTCGGGATATGCTTTTTTGATCAGATCTTCCTTCCCTTCGAACCTCTTTCTTATGGGTTCTAGGATATCGTATAATTCATGAGCGATAGCCATCTTCAGGTCCAATGGGTGTAGATCGCCTGAAAGGAAATCTTTTTCAGCATCTTCGTATTCCTCGTAGACAAGATCACCGCCCCACTTTTCCGGTCTTTCAATAACGAAGTCTTCATCATTTGATTTCAGGACGGGGAAAACGAGATATTCTAGGTGTTCAAGAACACCGTTGTTTTCTTTCTCTCCCGCTGGACAGTATGCGCTCTTCATCTTTTCCTCTATGGTTTTTTTGTCATCTAAAAGATCTATCTGGGATCCTTCTATGGATGCGCTCATCTTCCCACCGGTGAGTCCAGTCAGTAAAGGAGCGAAGATACAGATCGGTTTCTTGTATCCGAACTTTGGAAGGATCTCACGTGAGAGCATGTAGATACCCCGCTGATCGATGCCTCCGTAAGCTACGTCCGCGTCGAGAGCTGCAACATCTTCTGTCTGAAGTAACGGGTAGATAAAACCACCGAGTTTAGGGTTATCTCCCAACCGGACAACTTCAGCAGCGGCCCTCTGGCATCTGTTCACAGTCGTATCGGCTGCCATCTTTAGTATATTGAGCATGTAATCGCTGTCGAGCTCGAAATCGCTGCCTTTCACGAATTCTAAGTCGCTCCAATCGACTCCTGTAGCTTCCATCATACCCTTTATGCATTCCTCATAGTATTCGCTTCGGGCTTCTAGCAGTTCGAACGGGCTCTTGAGGTCGTCCAGGTGGGCATGGATATCTGCCAGTAGGACTTTGAACGTGAATCCGGCTCTTAAAAAGTCAGAGATCTTTCTATGTGTGATAAAATGACCGGTATGCATCTTACCAGTTGGAGCGTCTCCGATATAAGCCACTGGATTGTCTTTTTCTTTCAACAGTTCTTCAGTTTCTTCTCGTGTGACGACTTCCTGCGTTTTCCTGGTTACCAGTTTCAATCTGCTTTCAAGGTCCATGGTTTTCCGAAAATCACCTTATGATATGTAAGTTTTGGTCTATAGAGAATATAGTTATTAGGTAAAACTTATATCGGTGCGGTATAATCAACGAGCGATATCATGGCCGATCGATGGGATATATTTACACTGGATGATTTTGACATCAAGGGTAAGACGGTTCTTCTTAGGATCGATATAAATTCTCCGCTAGACCCTAAATCTGGAAGGATATTGGACGACCATCGGATAAGGAGTCATCTTGAGACGATCAGAGATCTGGATAAAGCAAGATTAGTTATAATCGCTCATCAGAGTCGGCCGGGTAAGAACGATTTTACCACACTAGAGGCACATGCGAAAAGGATGACACAACTTCTCGGCAAGAAGGTAGAATATATCGATGGCCTATTTTCTAGCCATGTGAGAGACAGGATAATGCACATGGGGATGGGAGAGAAATTACTCTTAGAAAATGCCAGATTCTACTCTGAGGAGACGTATCTAAAGGGAGATCCCGATATGAGGAAACACAAGAACACCCATATCGTTCAGAAATTGAGTTCTTTAGCGGATTATTACGTCCACGATGCCTTCGCAGCAGCCCATCGAGCACAGCCGACCCTTGTTGGTTTCACTGAGGCCTTACCCAGTATGGCTGGACGGGTCATGGAGAAAGAGCTCAAAGATATGGGCAGAGTATTCGAATCGGATGTAGAGCCTAAGATAGCAATCTTAGGTGGTATGAAAGCAGATGATTCCATCGAGGTCGCCGAGCATATGCTAGAAGACGAAGTTATGGATAAGATATTGATGACCGGCATAGCTGGAAATATATTCCTGATGGCAGATGGTTATGATCTGGGAGAGGGGAATGAAAAATTCCTTAGAAGCGAACTTCCAGATTATAAAAAGATAGTTAAGGACGCAAAGTCATTATTAGATAAGTGGGGAGAAAAGATAAAGATACCGAGCGACGTCGTAGCCAATGACGATGGTGAAAGGAAAGAGTTGGAATTAGATGATCTGCCTACCAAAGACCCGATATTCGATATAGGTATAGATACGATAATAGATTACACTAACGAGATCGACCAGGCGGAATTGATAATAATGAACGGTCCCGCCGGTGCCTTCGAGATAGAAGAGTTCTCCATAGGTACTACAGAGTTGTTCAGGGCGGTAGCTCATTCAGATGCATTCAGCATAATAGGCGGAGGCCACAGCACAGCCGTTGTAGAGAAGTTGGACATAGACGAAGAGATCGATCACATCTCTACGGGCGGAGGTTCTTGCATCAATTTCCTCGCAGGCAAAACCCTAGACGGCGTGGAGGCCCTGATGAGATCTAAGAAACGATACAGCCGACACCATTGAAAATCTTTATTTATGGAAAGATGTGTCGAGGTTAAAAATAAGTCAATCTTAAAAATATGTCAACCAAAAAAATTTACGCCGTAAACACGGAGGAATTGATTCCTCCTGTCTTTCGGTTTCTCTCCGAGAAACACTCTAGATTCCACTGTACGAGCCAAAATCCACAAAATTTTGGCGAGTAGTGGGGTTTTGTGAAACAAAACGCCCTGGACAATTATCCACTTAAATTGCGCAGCAATTTCACAGGAATATAAAATTCCTGTTCTCACGTGGCCAAAGACCTCGTGATACCACTGTAGGAGCAAAGCTTTGCTTTGCGACTAAGCAGAATTTGCGGAGCAAATTCCACTGTATGAGGCAAATTCATTAGAATTTGCCGAGTAAGTGGGATTTTCGCAGAAAATGCCACTGTAGCTTAGCTGGCCAAAGCGATGGTTTCGTAAACCATAGACCGTGGGTTCAAATCCCATCAGTGGATCTATTTTATTATTGTACGAGACCGTGGG
>JBNJFO010000112.1:0-5476 GCA_051746905.1 Thermoplasmatota archaeon | reverse complement strand
GCCATCACCGCCGCCGGTTTACTTAAATTAACAGAACTGCCGGGTGGAGAAACTCCTGAAATATCGGCTCTGCTCATCGGCACTTTTACAGCCATGGTCGTTGGCTATATTACGATAAAAGCGTTATTGGCCCTGATCAAAAAAGGTGAATTCTACAAGTTCTCCATATACTGCTTTGCAGTAGGGGCCCTAGTCCTACTCATGTCGATATGATATCTATCTAAAATATCCTTACTTTTATAGTGGTGCCGCCAGGGACTTTGATCTCGTCCTCATCTTCGAGTTTTATCATACCCTTTCCACGGATGTTCTTGTCGTTCAAAGCGGTATTGTTATGGCTGTTCTCATCGATGATATAATAGTCTCCATCTTCGAAAACGATCTCGAACTGTTTTTTCTCTGGATCCTCTGGGTTATCTTTTCTTGTGATGTATTTTAGTTCCTCGTCGGGTATGATACCTGCGAGATCTTCCCTACCAATCACCAACTCTTTATCATAGAAATATATCTCTTCTCCCCCGGGTAGCTCCAACGTAAGGCCTTTTTCTTCGTCCATAACCAATACCTCCATGTGATACTAACTATATTTTCAACTATACCCGTTACTTTATTCTATGTATTTAATTATTTCTGATTGAAGAATATGAATTGTAGTAATATGGAATTCATAAGGATTTAAATAATAGTGCTTTTTGCGTGGAGCCATGAAGAGGAGCAAAGAGGGCGTCGCTGGTTTCTTCCTGGACATCCCAGCTCTGTTAGCGATACTTATCGCCTTTTCTATATTCACGGTCAGCATATTCCACGCACAGCAAAATTTCTCAGAACGAAGTGAGATAGGATCGAAAGAAGAGAAGATCAGGGATTTTATCAGAAGGATCAGAACATCAGCTTTGACTAAAAGTGAGGGGCGGTTTGAAGCTGACAAGATAGCTAACTTGAATCTCTCTCTCCTCCAGGACATTTTTCCCCCCGATTCTTTGAATTTTCATTATAATCTTTCTATAGAAGATAACAGCCAATATGCGGATTCATATTCGTGTTCATTCCAAACTTCTAAGAGACCGAGAACGGATAACATCTACTCGGCTAGATCGCCCATAACCATAGAAGAGAGAACGGGAGTTTCTCACCTCGCTTCTCTGAAGGTCATGATATGGGGTGTTGGGCCTTGAAGAGAGATAGCCAAGGAACGTTCACCCTCTACGATGCGGGATTGTTCTTCGTTTTCCTGATGATCGCTTCTTCCCTTGTGACCGTCTACGCATTCAAAACCAACAGCACAATCGATGAAAGACTCTCCAAGGCGGAATACTGCGAAGACGCTAGGAGTGCTTTCCTGTCTGCTAACATACCGTCCACAGGATACGATACGGGGCAAGGGTACGTTGAGAGGAAAGATGCTTCTGTAAGAGCTTTATTACTAGAACAGATATATCTTGAGGAAAAAGGGATACCACGAGATAATTTTTCATATCCGAGCGACATATCAGAACTCGGTAGAAATCAGTTCGGAAAGGGATGGGGCATTCTTGTCAGTAAGGATGGATCAGATGATTTGATAATAAACTTTAAAGGTGCTTCTTCTGACCTATATTCTCTCAAAAGATCTCTCGGGGAAGATTTCACTACCTCGTCGTGGAAAGAGGATGGTCTGGAAGGCAAGAGCGTTGAGATCATATTTTTTTACGGATGTTAAGATCAACTCTTCTTCAATGTGAAATCGTCCAGAACAAAAATATAAGCATCATCTAGTTATGTTTTATTTTTCGAAACGAGAATCGAAATCCTCCTCATGTTTATATGGTTTGGAGTCCAAATAATGTTATACAAGAGGTGAATAGATATGGCAGAAAATGAATTAAAGAAGGCGTACATAAAAATAATCGGAACCGTTTTGCTTGCGATGAGTTTGGTGATCCTGAGTGCTGGTTTGATACAGGCGCATCAATTTCCGAACTATGATGGGATACCAGAATTGCCTGAAGAAGGTGAAGATGAGGATAGAACCGATGATCTCCAGGATCTCCCTGAAAAGGTGGCAAAAGACTCGCACGAAGATACGAAGGAGGACGAATTAGACAAACCGAGAGACGTTTACAGAGTATAAAAACCATTTTCCCATTTTTTTAATTTTTTTTAGAAAAAGTAGAAAATCAACAGCAAATAATATAAAAAGCAGTGAACATAATTCTCTACCATGCATCCGTCCGAACACATCAAAGGTAATAAAGGGACAGACCTAGAAGGAAAGAAGATCATATTGGGAGTCACCGGTTCGATAGCAGCGGTGGAATGTGTAAAGCTGGTCAGAGATCTGGTGAGAGAAGGGGCAGAGGTCCACTGTGTCATGTCTGAGTGGGCCCAGAAGATCATACACCCCTATTCATTAGAGTTCGCTTCAGGGAACGATGTCATCACGGAGATAACGGGCCAGGTAGAGCACGTTAGTCTATGTGGAAAAGTTCCGGATAAGGCGGACCTATATCTCATATCTCCTGCTACGGCTAACACCGTTTCCAAGATCGCCCAAGGGATAGACGATACAGCAGTGACGACGTTCGCTACAACGAGTCTTGGTTCCAAGATACCCATGGTCATCGTTCCAGCTATGCACGAGAGTATGTACGACCATCCGATAGTCATGGAGAATATCGAGAAACTCAAAGATATCGGTATCACGTTCATCGGTCCGAACATAGAAGAAGGGACCGCTAAGATAGCCGGTAAGGACGAGATCGTAGATGGTGTGATCAGGCGACTGAAAGATGATCTGGATGGAAAGAAGGTAACAGTCATAACCGGCTGCACCCAGGAACCTATTGACAGTATGCGCGTTATAACCAACCGTGCAACAGGTAGAAGCGGTATCGAGATCGCAAAAAGAGCATACCGTAGGGGTGCGGAAGTCGAACTCTGGCACGGCGGTGTCACTACAGATATCCCCTCTTGGATACCGAACAGAGAATTCAACAGCATCGACGACCTTATGGAGATGGCTGACGATATCTCTGGAACTGTCATCGTCCCGGCAGCTATAGGAGATTTTAGACCGAAAGAAAAGGCGAAAGAAAAGATCCCTTCCTCGGAACCAATAGAACTTGAACTTGAACCGACTCCAAAATTCATAGATAATATCAGGGAAAAAGCAGACTACATCGTGGCATACAAAGCGACCGACGGCCGAGAGAAAGCCGTCGAAAAGGCGAAAAAGATGATAGACGAAGGAAGGGCCGATATGGTCGTGGCCAACTCACTTAAAGATGTAAAACCAGAAGAGAACAGGGTTTACATCACATCGGAGGAAGACTGGTTCCTCGGTACAAAACGTGAGATCGCAGACATCATACTGGATAACTTACCGAGAGGAAACAGATGACATCGAAAGCTTTCTGCCCTGGACATATCACCGGTTTCTTTACTCTGCCAGAAGAAAAACAACCCTTCGTGAAGACCGGATCCATGGGCGCTGGATTTTCCATAGGTTTGGGGGCTACATCGAAGGTAGATGTCGGTGGAGAAGGGTGGACGGTGAAGGTCAACGGAGAGAAGACTTCTTTTTTGGTAGTGGAAAAAACACTGCTCAATATAGCTAAAGGCGGCGAGGTCGAGATAGATACTGATGTACCGTTCAGCCAGGGTTTCGGCATGAGCGGGGCATGTGCCTTATCAGCGGCCATGGCAGCCCTTGAAGATACCGGAAGCGATACAGATAGAGCTCTCAAATTAGCTCACCGTTCAGAAGTGTTCTGCAGGACGGGTCTGGGAGATGTCATCGCTCAATACAACGGTGGGTTCGAGATAAGGAAGAAAGGTGGACTGCCACCGCACGGTGAGATAGAGAAACAGACCATAGATAAGGAAGTGGTTCTAGCTGTTCTAGGTTTACCCCTGATAACTCCAGATATCCTAGCTGACGTGCAGTTGGCTGAATGGATAAAAGCTATAGGCGGAGACCTGATGGAAGAGTATCTTCCAGAGAACGGATTCGATAGGTTTATTGACTTTTCTTTAAGATTCGCAGAAGAAACGCAGTTCATCAAGAACACCATAAGAAAAGGATTGAACGCCGCTGAACCCTTCGGTAAAGGCAGCATGAGCATGATAGGGAACTCGGTCTTCTTCTTCGGAGATATTACTGGATTGAAAACCGCTTTAGAAGCTGAAGCTGGAGAAGATAACGTCTACTTGACAGAGATCGATAACGAAGGCGCTAGGATAATAGAGTGAAGAGCTGGTCATCTCCACCTGTATCGAACAGACCTAAGCGGGCTCCCGCATCCAACCAGCCGTGTGCGTAATTTACACAGGCGAATGCATCATCTAGATCGTCGTTCTCAAGGAAATGTTCTGCATCCGAGTGATAAGACACCGCCATCTCAAGAAAATCGTTCGCTATCTTGAAATTATGAGATCTTTCTGGGGCAGTCACTTCGACCTTATCGAGTGCTTCCTTTGTCTTGGACAGATATTCTTTTACTCTTTCTTCAGAGACCATATTTATCACCTTATTCCATCTTTTTTACTATCAGTCAACGACCTTTATCGAAGAACCACCGTCTCTAGTTTCCCTTGGTCTGACATCCACTATAAGAGGTTCGGATAGACCTCCTCCAGAGAGTATCGCCTCACCGATCGGTAAACGCTGTATATCTTCTGTCATCTCTTTGGATATGCCTTCGACCGAGGATTCTATCGCTTTTAGATCGTTGGGATTGGTGACCTTCAGTATCACCTGGGTATTGCACTGGCTGAGCACGTTCTTATCGACTTTCGCCGCTCTCTGTGTTATTATCGCTAAACCCAATCCGAATTTTCTACCTTCGCTGGCTATCGTCCGGAAGATCTCGGAACTCTCGGTCTTGCCCTGTTGAGGGCAGAAATTGTGCGCCTCTTCCGCGAACATTATCAAAGGTGGTATCTTATCTCGTTTCCTCAGCTCGAAGAGAGCCGTTGAAAGTTTACTCACAACGAAATTTTGTATGTCCGGCGGAGTTCCTTTGAGGGTGATAACTGCGGTCCGGCCTTTCTTAACTATCTCGTCCATCCTGGTTCCCATGGGTGCAAATATGTTCTTCTTGTCCAACTTCTCGAGGCCTTTGATAACCGAACTTGCATCGTCTTCCTCGTTGTTCTTCAGAACTCTGATCACGTCTTTGATGGAATATTGTCCCTTGGCGGCGGATAATCTTGACATGGCGGCTTCAAGGGGAGAAACGTTGGATTTTCTTTTACTGATACCTACCATATCCAAGATCTTCTTGGGTTCCATGTTCTTGAAAGTGAACTTCAATGGCCTGGCACCTGGGTTTATATCTGGACTCGGTGAGAACTCCGTCATCTTCTCGCCGTAACCCCTAGGGCTCACACCGAACTCATTATCCGGATCTACCTCGCCGGCTTCAGCCATGGATGAATATTCTCCGTGTGGATCGAGTATCACCGCGGTGACATCGTGTTTCATGACTTCCTCTAT
>JBNJFO010000111.1:0-5492 GCA_051746905.1 Thermoplasmatota archaeon | reverse complement strand
CGTTTCACCGTTGAAGTTCCCACCCTATGAAGAAGTGATCAAGTGGAACAGCTACGAATCCGATGAGAGGGGTATCACGACGGAAGATCCAGAAGAAGTCACCAAGATGCACGATAAGAGGTAAAGGAAAGCGGAATCCATACTGAAATATATGAAGGATATGAGAACGGTGAACACTTACGGTGACGAGGAAAGTGAAGACGTGATCTTCACATACGGTTCCACCACGATGAGTGTTCTGGAAGCTCTTAGAGCAGGGGATATCGATGCGAAAGTCGTGCAGCCCAGGTACTTGGAACCGCTGCCCATATGGGAATTAGAGAAATACAACGACCACAGGGTTATCGTTGTAGAGCAGAGCGTCTCCGGACAGTTCGCTACTCTGCTCAGAGATAAGATAAATATCAGATCCAAAGCGGTGATAAAAAAGTACGACGGGAGGCCTTTCGACCCAGTTGAATTGGCCGAGAAGATAAAGGAGGTGATCTAGATGGAAGGCGATCTAGGAACGTATGCTGAGAATACGTGGTGTAAAGGCTGTGGTAATTTCGGATTGATGAACGCGTTCAAGAAAGCGGTGAAGGATCTAGAGGAAGACGGTATTTCCAGAGAATCTATGATGATCTCGGCGGGTATCGGTTGTCACGGTAAGATATTCGATTACCTCGATCTGAGCGGGTTGTACTCCATACACGGAAGAGAGATGGCCACCGTTGAAGGGATGGTCTTCGCGAATCCAGAGCTGAATGTGATAGCCTTCGGTGGCGATGGAGATGTCTATGGAGAAGGGATCTCACACTTGATCTTCGCAGCTAAGAGGAATGCGAATATCACGTTGATAGTTCATAATAACAGTGCCTACGCACTCACGACCGGACAGTTCTCACCTACCAGCGAGAAGGGGTTCAAGGGGCCGTCTTCTCCCGCGGGAAGTACCGAACCGCCGTTGAACCCGCTGGCCATAACCTTATCTGCGGGAGCTTCTTTCGTGGCTAGGGGGTATGCGGGAAAGGTGGGGCACTTGAGAGACCTCTTCGTCGAGGGGGTCAAGCATCAGGGTTTCTCGCTTATAGACGTGCTTCAGCCGTGTGTTACTTTCAACGATACTTACCAGAAATACAACGAAGCCGCTTATATCTTGGATGATACTCCAGATGATCTTGAAAGTGCGATAGAGTTGACGAAGAAAGAAGATGAGATACCGCTGGGTGTTTATTACAAAGAAGAAAAACCGGTGTACCACGAAGCTCTTTACGGAGATAAGAATCCAGTGAAGGATAGGATGTCCAAGGAAGAGCGAGATGAGAAGATAATCGAGATCTTGAAAGGATAAATGAGTGGTAATATGGATGTCGAAGATGCTATCGATAAAAGGAGAGCTTATCGTTCGCTTAAGAAGGTAGACGTGGATGAAGAACTCATAGAAGAACTGGGTGAAGCTGCTAGATTGGCTCCTTCCTGCTTCAATTACCAGCCGTGGCGGTTCGTGTTCGTTAAGAGTGAAGACAAGCTGAAGGAGATGGGAGAGGTTATGTCTAGCAATAATGACTGGACCAAAGCAGCCTCTCTGATAGTGGGTGTTTTTGCGAAGAAAGATGACGACTGTGTCGTGAAGAAGGAAAGGGAATACTATCTCTTCGACACCGGGATAGCTACCGCTTTTATGATACTGAGAGCGACCGAGTTGGGGCTTGTGGCACACCCGATAGCCGGTTATGACGAAGAGAAAGCTAAAAAGGTCATGAACATCCCGGATGAGTATCGGTTGATAACTCTAGTGAATATAGGTGAGCACTCTGACGAGCCGACGGACCTGATGAGCGAGAAACAGAAGGAAACAGAAAAAGAGAGGCCTGAGAGGAAACCTTTGGATGAATTCGTTTTTATAGATGGATTCGAAACAGAGTGATATCTTATATCATGGGCTTATGGAAACCGTTACGATGTAATCCGTGCCGAAGACCTGAACATCTTCTATTTCAGCACCTATACCTTCTGATTCTTTGAGTTCGGAGGAGAATTTATTGAATTCTGCTGATGAAGGGAACTCGAAAACCACCCGGTGTTTCCCATCTTTGCTGGTGGGTAGAGATACGATACCCGCGTGCTCTGAAGAGATGCTTTTGAAACTAGCCTTCATACTACGTAACGTTTCGAAAGCCTTCTTAACGTCCTCTATCTTCAATATGTCTCTATTTTCCCTCTCTTTTTTCCTCTGAAGCGCGCTCTTAACGATGGATAGAAGGTCGTCTTTATCCCATGGTTTTTCTATGTAATGATGTACTTCCGCTCTGTTGATAGCATCCCTAGCGATGTCCATTTCCGAGTATCCTGTTATGAGGATCCTGACGGTTTCAGGGTTCGATCCTTTGAGTTCAGTTAAAAGATCTATACCTGTCACACCCGGCATCTTGTGATCTGCTAGTACCAGGTCAAAATCATTTTCTTCGATCAGTGACATAGCCTTTTCCCCATCGATAGCTGTTGTTACACGGCAGTCGAAACGATCGGTTTTTGTGAGTGTTTTCTCCAATATATCTAATATATCTTCCTCGTCATCTACGACCAATATATCGTAGGATTCTTTTTCCATCTCGACATCTGTCATGTTTTGACCCTCGCTTATTATTATATGCTTTTCATATAGCATTTCTGCACTATAACTTTATCCCTCGGAGAGCGAAGATACTGTGAAAAGAAACGATGATGTGCCAAATCTATGAATATACCGTGTTCCATGATCGTTTTCCCAATCTATTTATAACGTCCTATCCTTATTTTCTATATTCAAATATTTGTAATCAAACCGAGGTTTGAAGATGATGAAGAAAATTTTAGTGCTCGTCATCGTGCTCTCTTTGCTGCTCAATGGGATGCTGGTAGCTGTTGGGGGCGAGGCGAATGATGGAGATGAAAATGTTGATAAAAGCATCGAAGAAATCGAACCAACAGCTGTCCAAGAGATATATGATTGGCACGATCTTAACAATACGCGGGAAAATCTAACTGGAGACTACGTTCTGATGAACGATCTGGACGAAGATACAGCGGGTTACGATGACCACGCTTCCGAGACTGCGAACGGTGGTGCAGGATGGAAACCGATATATGGCTTTGATGGGATATTGGACGGACAAGGGCATCAAATAAAAGGTATACATATTGATAGGTCTACTAATCAAGTGGGTTTGTTTTCTCTAATAAAATCGCCTACAATTAAAAACTTAGGTGTGTCTGGTGATATATCAGGGCAGGATGAAGTAGGAGTTTTGTTTGGTTATACTGGAAATTCTCCTCGTATAACGGGGTGTTTTGTGTCGGGTTCTGTATCTGGTGCATCTAAGGTTGGGGGCCTAGGTGGTGATTTTTTAGGTTTAGGAACTATAGATAATTGCTATTCGACTGCGAAAGTGTCTGGAAATGATAATGTTGGTGGATTTGTAGGACGGCATTATGGTGAAAAAATAAAACATTCATATTCGACTGGCCTTGTTGATTCAGGTGGAAATGTAGGAGGTTTTGCTGGTGTAGTTTCTGAACCTGTAGTAAACTCCTATTGGAACATAGAAACTTCGAAACAAGATATAGACGATGGCGCTGAAGGCAGAACTACGGAAGAAATGACCTGGGAATATTCCTCAGACACTTACGAAAACTGGGACATGGCAGAGGACGGAAGTGCAAAATGGTTAAGCGGCCACCATGCAACCGTAATAGACCATGAGGGAAACTGGAGTTATCCATCTTTAGGATGGCAAGAGTGGAAAGAGCCGCCTTTCGCAGGAGGCTCAGGAACTTCCAACTACCCCTATCAAATTGAAACTTGGCATCATTTGAATAATACTCGTAACAATCTGTCAGCATCTTATGAGCTTATAACAGATTTGAACGAAACTAGTGATGGCTATGAAGAATTGGTCAATACAACGGATGGATGGGACCCGATTGGAGATTATGACATGCATAATGACGTCGAGTTCAAAGGAACTTTTGACGGAAAGGGGCATGAAATCAGAGGTCTTTACATAAACCGCTCTGGAAAGGATCATATAGGTCTATTTGGAGGTATCAAGCATGGAGCAGAAGTTAACAACGTAAGGCTTGTCAGTGCAGATGTGACTGGAGGCAGTGATGTAGGCGCTCTCGTGGGATATAACCTCGAAGGTACGGTGAACAACTCGTATGTAGCGGGAGATGTGACTGGATCTTGGGATGTAGGTGGCCTCGTAGGATATAACGATGGCGGAGTCTCCAACTCGTATGCTAGAGGTAACGTGAGCGGCGACGAGATAGTAGGCGTTCTTGTGGGATATAGTGATGGCGCGGTAAATAACTCATATGCAGCCGGTAACGTGACTGGAGACAAATATGTAGGCGGCCTCGTAGGATGGACCTATGAGGGCACTATAGAGAACTCACATTACAATATTGATCAAGTTCTGATTAATGATGGACATCATGTTACCACTGGCGGTCTTTTCGATGCACAGTATCAAGACTGGATAGTAGATAAAAATCTTGACATAGCAGATTACAGCGATACATTGGTTCCATCAGGAGACCACTACGAGATAAATGATATACAGGGACTTAAAGATCTTCTCGGGTTTGCAGGCTATAAGAAATACAAATTTCGTCTAACAGAGGATTTGAACTTGGCCGGTGAGCCAGGTTTACACATCCCGTATCTTGCGGCAGATCTCGACGGCTATAATCATACTATCTCAAATCTATATATCAGCAGGCCTTTCAATGCCAACGTAGGCATGTTCGGATATATCCGTGGTGGCACGGTTTCTAATGTAGGCGTGGTTGATACGAACGTGAGCGGAGAATATTACATAGGTGGTCTTGTGGGGCAGAACTATGATGGCACGGTGAAAAACTCGTTTGCGACCGGAAACGTGACTGGGGCCTGGGATGTAGGCGGCCTCGTGGGATATAATGGTGGTGAGATCTCCAAATCGTATTCAAAAGCTGTCGTGAGCGGAGAAATTGGAGATGATGATGTAGGCGGCCTTGTAGGGTATAACTATGGCATAGTGAACAATTCTTATGCAACCGGAAACGTGAGCGGACCCAAGGGGAATACAGGTGGCCTTATAGGGTATAACTACGAAGGGTCGGTGGAGAAATCATATGCGACTGGAAACGTGAGTGCACCTCAAAATGGACCTATAGATGGTGCAGGAGGTCTCGTTGGAAGGAACGATTATGGTCCGGTGAACAACTCGTATGCGATTGGAAGTGTAAGTGGAAAAAATAATGTAGGTGGTCTAGTTGGAAAGAACCATGATGGCACAGTGAAAAACTCGTATGCGACCGGAAACGTAAGTGGGCCTGATGGAGAAACAGGCGGACTCGTGAGTGAGAATGGCGGAACTGTGACTAATTCGTACTGGAACAACCAGACCAGCGGACAAAATACATCTACCGGTGGCGTAGGACTGACGACCTCAGATATGACGTGGGGATATTCAGGCGGTGCTTAC
>JBNJFO010000110.1:0-5496 GCA_051746905.1 Thermoplasmatota archaeon | reverse complement strand
CTGGCATTCCTGGTGATGCTGAATCCATTCGCCATCTTCGTTTACGTGAAGAACGTCCGAGAGGAACTACCGGATCCAGATTATTATTCTGTTCTCTTAAAAGCCAACGTGATCTCATTCATCGTTTACTTCTTCTTCGCAGCATTTGGAGGGTTCCTATTCAACAAGATATTCAATATCGATTTCGAGTCCTTCCGTATCTTCGGAGGGATCGTTCTCCTTTCACTAGCACTCGTTATCATAATACAAGGAAGAAAATCTGTCGTCACGCTGAAAGGTTCTTTAGATGATATCGCGTCAGAAGTCGCCATCCCTTTCATGGTAGGTCCCGGGACGATCTCGGTCTCGATAATCATAGGGAATGAATTCGACATTGTAACATCTGTCCTCATAATAGCACTCGCGATGTTGATAAGCTTCGCCATCGTGTATATCCTATCGAGAATGAGGAAACATCTCCTCAACCAGAGTGCAAGAAAAGCCTTTGATAAAAAGCTAGGGACTTACCTGAGACTTAACGGTTTCTTCATCGGAGCTATAGGGGTCAATATGGTGATCACAGGTATAAACAATCTCTATGTTCATACATCTATCTTATAGAATTCCTAATTCAAAAACACCTATGGAAAAATTTAATACATCTATTGTCGTCTCCTTCTTCATCTAAATTAATAGATGAGTCCGTGTTAACATGCTGATAGGAAAAGTTAAGAGGAAGGTCAATCTGCTCGGAGCTACAGCTGTAGGTAAAACATCATTGATAATGCGTTACGTAAAGAACCAGTTCGGTGATGAATACCTCAAAACAGTAGGGATGAACGCTTATACCAAGAAGGTCCCACTCCTGGGATTCCAAGTCAAACTACTTATAAACGACGTTATGGGAGAGAAAGATTTCGGTATGGTACAGAAAGGTGCTTTCATGGGTTCTTACGGTGCTATAGGTGTAGTGGATGCGACCAGAAAAGAAACTCTCGACGATCTTGTAGATGACTGGATACCAAGATACCGATCTGTCTCAAAGGAGAACGCCCCGATAATCTTGGCGGTAAACAAGTACGACCTAGATAACAAATCCATAGTTGATGAAACCGATCTTGAAGGATACTTAGATCATTTCGATTATCACTTTTTCACTTCAGCAAAAACGGGTGAACACGTCAACAAGGCCTTCAAAGAACTATCTTCCAGGACCATATACCAGACCACCAGTATGGCAGAGGAACAGGAAGATATGTTCGACTTCGGAGAGATAGATACGGTAAGGGAACTCATGGACGGTGTGTTCTTATGCACATCTACACTGGGAGATATGCCCTACTCCAAGAGAGAAGAACTTCTCGTCGAAGCCGGTATCGATAAATTTGAACTGGAAGATCACATAAATGAAGATGAAGCTATCGATTTCGTAAATAAAGTGATGGACTGGTATCTGGACCACGACGATGAGGATTCCGCTGAAAAGATCGAACTCCTGATGGAGCAGTACTCGAAGTAGGCCTATATAGAATATTTAGTTTATAGTGACTTTTCCTGTTTTTCAATCGGAACATTAATAATAGAGATATCAATGAACAATCAAAAGGTGTGGAAAAATGTACGAAGTAAGATTTCACGGACGTGGTGGACAGGGTTCAGTGACCGCCGCCAATACTCTCGCCGACGCAGCATTCAGAGAAGGCAAAGATGTTCAAGCCTTCCCGATGTTCGGTGTAGAGAGAAGAGGGGCACCTGTAGCCGCGTTCACAAGGATAGATAATGAACCGATCGACATCAAGACTCAGATCTACGAACCAGACGTTGTTATCGTTCTGGATATGAGTTTACTGGATGTTGTTGACGTGGCCAAGGGACTGAAACCCGGAGGGAAAATAATCCTCAATACGGGTAAGGATCCTTCAGAATTCGATTTTGGCGATGCTGAAGTATACACTGTGGATGCGACCTCTATAGCTGTTGATAACGGATTGGGAACCGAAACGAACCCCATCGTGAATACAGCAATCCTAGGAGGCTATTCAAGAGTGGTCGGCAACGTCAAGATGGAATCGATCTACGAGGCTATCGAGAACAACGTTCCAGTCAAGCATGATGAGAACAAGAACGCAGCTAAAGAAGCTTATGATAAAGTCAAAGGGGTGTAAAGATGTGCGCAAAGATCACGATAGGAGCTATCAATAAAAAAGCAGGAAGTTCAAAGGAATATAAAACTGGCAGCTGGAGGACGATGAAACCCGAGGTAGATGTTGAGAAATGCATCCAATGTTTCAAATGTTTTAATTACTGTCCAGATGCTGCGATAAAGAAGACCGAAAATGCTGTTGAGATCGATCTGGATTACTGTAAAGGATGCGGCATTTGTGCTAATGAGTGTCCGGTCGATGCTATAGTGATGATCAAGGAGGAGAAGTGATAATATGGCGAAACACACATCTATGACGATCAAAGGAAATATGGCAACGGCTCTCGGAGCTAAGTTGTGCCGACCGAATGTTGTTCCAGCTTATCCGATCACACCATCTACGCTGTTCCCGGAGAAGATCTCGGAGTATATAGCGGATGGGGAACTCGATGCTTCTATGATAAGAGTTGAAAGCGAACATTCGGCTATGAGTGCATGTATTGGTGCTTCAGCAGCAGGGGCTAGAGCAGTAACCGCCTCAGCATCACAAGGTATAGCACTTATGCACGAGATGCTTTTCGTCGCTTCTGGTATGAGATTACCGATAGTGATGGCTGTAGGGAACAGAGCTCTTTCAGCACCGATAAACATATGGGCTGATCACCAGGACACGATGGCCTCGAGAGACGCCGGTTGGCTTCAGTTCTATTCCGAAAAGAATCAAGAAGGCCTCGATCTTATGATAAACGCGTTCAGGATAGCTGAAGACGAAAGGGTTCTTCTACCAGCTATGGTAGGTATCGACGCTTTCGTTCTTACGCACACCATCGAAGGTGTGGATGTACCGGCTCAGGAAGAAGTAGACAAGTTCTTACCACCATACGAACCACCACACGGTAAATTAGACATCGAGAAACCAGCGACCTACGGTTCGTTCGGAACTCCGGAATACTACCAGGAATTCAAGTATGATCAGACCAAAGCTCTTGAAGACAGCGGAAAAGTTATAGACGAAGTGTTCGACGAATTCGAAGAACAATTCGGTAGGGAATACAACAAGATAACACCATACAAATGCGAAGACGCCGACATCATACTGCTAAGCATGGGTTCCATGACCGGGACCGCTAGAGCAGCAGTAGATGAGATGAGAAAAGACGGTAAGAAGGTAGGTCTAGCTAAGATGACGGTTTTCAGACCCTTCCCGATGAAAGAATTGAAGGACATAACGAAGGACGCAAACGGATTAGCGATAATAGATAGGAATATCTCACCGGGATTCGGCGGAGCAGTATTCGCTGAAGCCGCTGGCACCTTCATAAACGATAAAGAAAAACCATTGATGAAGAATTTCATAACGGGGCTAGGCGGTAGAGAGATATTCAAAGAGAACTTCAAAGAGATCTACGATAAGACGGAAGCAGCAGTCAACTCAGGAGAAGTTAAGAAACCGGTCGAATGGATCAACATGAACGAAGAGGTACTGAGGTGATAAAGATGACAGATGAAGAAGAATTAGAATTGTTCGCACCTGGACACAGGATGTGCGCTGGATGCGGTGAAGGAGTAGCGGTTAGACAGGTATTGAAGGAAGCCGGACCGAAAACGATGGCGACGGTTTCAACAGGTTGTTTAGAGGTCGTTTCCACAGGGTATCCCGAGACTGCTTGGGAGATACCACTGATACATGCAGCTTTCGAGAATTCAGCAAGCGTAGCTTCTGGAGTCGAAGTCGCACTAAAAGAGCTCGGTAAAAAAGAAGGAACGAACGTAATAGCCTTCGCAGGTGATGGAGGAACCTTCGATATAGGTTTCCAAGCTCTCTCAGGTATGCTGGAAAGAGGTCATGATATAACATATGTCTGTCTTGATAACGAAGCATACATGAACACGGGTATCCAAAGATGCAGTTCTACACCATACGGTGCTAGTACGACTACATCACCATCTGGTAAATACAGCATCGGAGAGACGAGGGAAAAGAAACCGATAGCTGCAATATGTGCAGCACACGACATACCCTACGCGGCGACGGCGACTATCGCATACACCAACGACCTAAGGAAGAAGGTGAGGAAAGCATTAGATGCAGACGGACCTGCATTCTTACACATCTTCGCACCATGCCCGACTGGATGGAGGCACGGAAGCGACGATACAATAGAGATCTCTAGACTTGCAGTAGAAACAGGTACTTTCGTCCTCTGGGAAGCTATAGACGGAGATATCTGCAATCTCAACATAACCAAGAAACCAAAAGAGAGAAAACCGGTCGAAGAATACCTCAAGAGGCAGAGAAGATTCGCTCATCTCAATGAAGACGATATCGCTAAGATCCAAAAAGAAATCGACGAGAAGTGTGAAGAGTACGGTTTCTGAGATGCGGTGGTTTAACTCCGATCATCAAAACCTTTTCTTCTTTTCTTATTATTTTTAAAACAGACAACTTATTCGGTCTCTATCCAGAATGATACGTCCAGACCGTTCAGTGTGGTATGAACCTTATCGGCGAACCATATCGCGTCTTTTACTGAAGCTTGGTCGTCCCACTTGTAGACCATATCGTATTCGCCTTTCTGTGGTTCGAAACCCAGGCCGTAAAGTATGTCCACTACTTCAGATGGTTTCGCGCCTTCGCTGTTGAATACTAGTTTGATGTACGTCTTCATGTTTACCAGTAAAATAAGGGCATTTGTATTATTAATATCTTTTTAATCGTAATCACGGAAATGTCGAGTATGTAGATTTTACTTCTTTCTTTTACCTATGATATACATCTCAGAGCTCGAACTGCGTGAAGCTTTGGGTGAGAATCCTTTGGCGAACTCGAAGTTGTCTTTAACTCTATCCAAAAAGCCCTCGAAGTCTTCTCCCTGGAATACCTTGACCACGAAATCCCCACCTTTCTTTAGATTGTTTTTAGCGAAATCAAGTGCAATAGTAGCCAGATAGATAGAGCGCGCGTGGTCCATGGAATAGTTACCGCTTATGTTCGGAGCCATATCTGAAAGGACAACATCGATCTCGCCAGCGATTATGGAGATCTTGTTGACGAATTCATCATCTCTCAGATCACCCTGGTAGAAGTTGACGCCTTCTATATCTCTCATCCTTTCCAGGTCCAATGCCAGAATGTTACCCTCACCCACCTGCTCGGCGGCGTATTGACTCCAACCACCGGGTGATGCTCCCAGATCTACAACTGTTTTCCCTTCGTTAAATATATTGTATTTTTGATCGATCTGCATCAGCTTGTAAACAGCTCTGGACCGGTATCCCTCTTCCTTGGCTTTGTAGTAATAGCCGTCCTTCCTTTTGTACGCTGACATCGAAAGAAACCATGATGCCCCATTACTTAATTCTTCTGAATCTTA
>JBNJFO010000109.1:0-5505 GCA_051746905.1 Thermoplasmatota archaeon | reverse complement strand
TTTCATCGAGCCGGGAAAATTAGCTGTAGAAGGAGTAGCGAACTTAAACAGTTATTCAGGTAAGATGATGGGGGCTGATCGTCTATTTTTCAGCGGTGGTTCGCCT
Source organism: Thermoplasmatota archaeon (assembly GCA_051746905.1). Classification (GTDB taxonomy): domain Archaea; phylum Thermoplasmatota; class Thermoplasmata; order Halarchaeoplasmatales; family Halarchaeoplasmataceae; genus CAZFVW01. The sequence goes on along the minus strand of JBNJFO010000109.1, from coordinate 5,399 downwards.
ACATCGAGAAGGACTTGATCACTCGAATGATAAAGATGCGTACCCAACGACCTCTTTCATGGCCATAATATCACCGCTTGTAGCATACTTAAGCAGTTTTCCCTTGGTTCCGCCTGAACCTATCATCATAGCCATCACCGGACCATATCCACACATAGATATATTCTCCTTCTGAACAGTTTCAAAAAGACCCTTTGGGTCATTATTTATGATCTTATCGATAGCCATCTTGTCTTTCTTCTCAGCGGTTTTTTGGATGACATAGTGTGAAAAATCCGTAGAAGCGATAATTAAGGTCTCCTTTCCTTGACTGACTTCCCTTATCTTTTCTCCCACTTCTTTAGCCGTCCTATAATTTTGTATATTAAATGAGAGCGGTACCATCCTTATCTCATCCCAGAGATACTGTAAAAAAGGAAGCTGGACTTCTAATGAATGTTCACCCATGTGAGCGGGATTGTTCAATTCTATTGTCCCGCCAACTAATTCGTTTGCTACTTCCTTGTCCACTTTAGCTGTTCCAAGAGGCGTTTGAAAATCCTGGTCTGATACGGATATTGAAGCACCCATCCCTCTATGGTTTGGACCCAATATGATGAAAAGATCTGGCTTCCCATCCTCATACACCTCTTTATAAGCATGTGCAGCTACGGGACCTGAATATGCATATCCAGCATGAGGGGAAACTATAGCTTTGATATTGTGAAGTTTTCCCTCGTTTTCAGGGATCTCTCCAGGCCCTAATTCATGTAAAAAACATTCTTCGATCTTTTTTCTAAGGGACTTCTCAGAACCGGGATAGAACTGTCCAGCAACCGCAGGTTTTCTTACCATGATCTCACCATATCAACAATTGAACTATATATACTTAAATCTGTCGAGTTTAACTTTTTAATAGAATTATCATACAAATTATATAATTAAAAATATTGATAGAATACTATTATATACTAGCATGTCCCTTTGTATACATTTAGCATATCGAGGGTTATAACATGAAAAAATTTATTGAGGAGTTTAATTTCTATTCTGAGCCGAGTGTTTCAAAAGTTATTTCCGTAGCCGTATTGGCTATTCTGGTCTTCTCGATGTTGACCGGTTTTGTAGCTAGCGGTGAGGGAACAGCTGAGGAAGAGATCAAAGCGGATATAACTGAAGAAAAAAATGAGACCGATATCGAAAGCGGTGAAAGCGAGGGTCTGCAGAGCTTCACCATACAGCCGGATGAAGAGGATTGTAAAGACACTTTCATAAAAAATTCCTCTACATCCATGAATGAAGGTGAAAGTACTAGATTGCTAGTGGGGAATTTTGGAGGGGATGAATGGCGCCCTTTAATTCAATTTGATCTACCTCAAGATGTCGGAAAACTTGAACATGCCACTTTAAAATTATATTCGTTCAGCTATGCGGGACAAACCAATGTAACAGTTCGGGGTTTGTCCAGTGGATGGGATGAAGGCACGGGAATAAATACAAATGATATGGCTGCGAATTGGACACACAGAACAGATAGTGAATGGTGGTCTAACGAAGGCGGGGATTATTATTCCACACCAAAATCATATAGAAATTGTGACACCAATTATATATGGTATTCGTGGGATGTAACGGATATTGTAGATCTGTGGATAACTAATTCAAGAGAGAACAACGGTTTTATACTACAACCAGGCCAATATTCTTCGGGTGATGATTATATGTATTTCAGGTCAAGCAACTATTCAGATCCAGAACTTAGACCGAAACTCACCCTTTCCTACAGCTCGGAGATCGATCCACCTGTCCCAGATCAAACCATGAACGAGGACGATCCGACTAAAACAATTAGTTTGAGAGACAGGGAGCATGAAACAATTGTTAATGTATCTGGACCAATAGATCATGGGAATGCTAATCCATTTAACAATTATGGCACTGAAATCCGTTACCAAGCGCTTTATCATTCAGAACAGGTAGGTGCTGATGGGGTGATAAGAAGGATTTCATTCAGTAGAAGTCAAATGGATGTTGGCAATTTCAGTAACGTAGAAATTTATCTCGCCCATACCAGTATAGATATTCTCACAGATACCTTTGTCAATAATTATCACGGCAAACCCGTTCAGGTATTCTCACAGAAAGAGGTTGAGCTAAATTCATCGAACAATGATCCTTGGATCTATTTCGATCTAAATGGTTCATTCGTTTATGATTCGTTCTTCAATTTAATAGTAGAGATAAGATGGAATGGTCATGGAGGAAGCTACGTTTACCTGCAGAGTACTAATACTTTAGGACCAGCAAGAAGGTTATATTCCTGGGATCTCGAATCAGATACGGGGGATGGAGATTCTTCACATCCGATAGCTAGATTTGAAACCGAGATAGCGGATGAATTCACCCGCATCAGCGGTCCAAACCACGCAACGAGTGCAAGACCGTTCTATGGTAATCTAAATGATGAATACCATTTTCAAGCAGTATATACGCCGGACCAAGTAGGTGCAGAAGGATACATCGAGAGAATATCTTTCGACAAACGTGCACACGCAACCTCCGCTAGTTTCAACAATCTAAATATATCCCTGGCCCATACTGAACTTGACGAGGTTACTACCACCTTTGATGATAACTACGATGGTCACTTGGTCGAAGTTTTTAACTCTCCTTCAGTTGAATTTCCAGCAACCTCTACCGCTTTGTGGAGACATTTCGACTTAAACAACAATTTCATCTATGATAACGAACACAATCTACTGATAGATATCAAATGGAGTGGAGATAGTGATAACAATATTGTAGTCAATAACACAGAGTATGCAGCAGGAGTAACCAAGAGAGTGTATTCTGGAGATTTAACCAGTTCCTTCGGGAATGTAGATCGATGGTTGCCTAGATTGAAATTCGAAACGGATATCATCCATAATACTGTGGTTGATAAAGGAACTCTTGGCACAACATGGCCTTTTTACCCAGATGAAGATGAAATGCGTTTACAAATGCTTCACAATCACACTCTACTTAATGAGAAAGGTAGAATAGATAAGATATCATTTCAAGCACATGATAATGAACAACGATGGAGTGTTTATGAAAATTTCAGCATACGTATGGCACATTCACAAAATCAATCATTAGATGAAAACTACGATGAACACAATATAGACCCATGGATTGAGGTGTTCAACAGGACTTCTTACAATATCTCAACTCAAGGAAATCCAGAATGGATTGAGATAGACATTGACAACACATTTGATTATAACGGTGAGGATAATCTAGTGATAGATGTAAGATGGCGAGGAAGTTATGGTGATACAGTATTTTTAGCAATTAATACAACCGTAAGCTATGATTGCGTGATTGCAGCTTATGATTATAACGCAGAGGTTGGTACGTACACCCGCAGTTGGTTATACAACCTCCAGGCTACTTTCCTACACGAGCGCAGCTACAGTTGGATGTCTTTCAGTTCGGACGAATCACTGTTCACCACTGAAACTACCGGTAACTGGCTCGATGGCTGGGACCTCCATATCACACCGCAGCCGGATGCCTACGGGACGGGTACTTTAACACTCAGATTGCATAACAGTCAGGGAAAAGTTGCATTCAATTACGTCCAGGTGACCATCAACGGGGTGAACGACCCACCGACTTTATCTGGACCATCTTCGATAAACTGCGACGAAGACGTGGAAAAAGTCATTAATATGAGTGCTTATGCAGACGACATCGACAACACTATAGACGAACTCACGTTCTCCACGAATTCGAGCTATGCGACGGTAGATGGTTCCAGTATAACGTTCAACTATCCCGACGGTGTTCTTAGCGAAATGGTTAACACCACTGTAGAAGACCCCGGAGGACTGAGTGATTACACTATAGTACAAGTCACCGTCGATCCGGTCAATGACCCACCGGAACTTTCCGGTCCCGACGAGATAGAATGCGTCGAGGATGTGGACTACGTCCTGGATATGTCGGCCTACGCATCTGATATAGATAACGATCTGGAGGAGCTAACTTTTGAGACCAACTCCAGCTATGCAGCTGTGGACGGGCACAATATCACTTTCAACTATCCGAACGGAGTGTTGAGTGAGATAGTCAACATAACCACCGAAGATCCAGATGGTCTGAGTGATCACAGGATGGTACAAGTTACTGTGGAACCGGTCAATAATCCGCCATTTCTGTCAGGAGTTCCCGATATCCAATGCAACGAAGGAGAAGACTACGAGCTAGATATGACGTCATATGTCTCAGATATTGATAACGATCTGGAGGAGCTAACTTTCGATACGGACTCATCTTATGCAACGATCAACGGTACTCAGATTGTATTCCATTATACAGGTGGGATCACAGAAGAAGTGGTCAATATAACGGTAGAAGATCCCGGAGGACTATCTGATTACGCAGTGATACAGGTAACAGTTAATCTCTCAGCAGAGTACCCTGATGTAGAATCTTACGAGCCTACTGGTTCAGGTGTTTCGCCCTATGAAAACATCGTGGTAGAGTTCAGTATGGCGATGGACAAAGATACTGTGGAATCTGCATTTACGCTGACTAGGGACGGAACAGAGATAAGTGGTACATTCTCGTGGAACACCGCCGAAACCAAAATGACATTCGATCCTACAGATGACTTGAGTGCCGGAAATTATACGGCGACTGTTACCACAAGCGCTAAAAGTACAGAAGGTACGAATTTACCATCAGAACATACATGGACATTCTCTGTTTCTACCGAAGACTCAGATGGTGACGGCATGCCGGATGCGTGGGAGGAAGATCACGGTTTGGACCCGAACGATCCATCGGATGCTGATGAAGATTTAGACGGCGATGGAGTGAAAAATCTGCAGGAATATTTAGATGGGACCGATCCGACTAACGCTAACGATTTCTTGATAGATGAAGATGACGACGATGAAGACGAAGGCTTCTTGAGTTCTCGGATTTTATTGCTGATCGCTACGGTGATCATCGCACTGATACTGATCGTGGTAATCATGAATAAGAAAGGTGGAAAGGAGGACCAGTATCCTCAACAGGAGCCGGAAGAAGTTGCAGAACCTGGTGCACAATATTTAGAAGAGCCTATAGAAAAAACTCCAGAAGGACCTCCGACAGATACAGAACCGTTGTATGATGAAAAGACACCCCCTCCAGAAGCAGAGGGAGGAATCGAAGAGGAACCGGAAAATTAGGACCACGCTCATATCAGGAAAAAATAAAAACCTACGCACTCATACCAAAAGGATGATAGAGATAGATGGTTCCTACGTCGAAGGTGGAGGTCAGATACTCAGGACGGCGGTAGCCATGTCCATGGTCACCGGAACGGAAATCAAAATCAATAACATCAGAGCTAACCGACCAAACCCTGGTCTATCCCACCAGCA
>JBNJFO010000108.1:0-5535 GCA_051746905.1 Thermoplasmatota archaeon | reverse complement strand
TTTGACACAAAAACCGTACACAGTGGCGTCCGTCGGAATTTCTAGCGAAATTTCAACAACGCATTTTTCTCGCTTCGATCCAAAAACTTATGTTGATATTTTAGAAGCACTTTTTACGACAAAACCGTAAAAAGTGGCGTTAGTCGGAATTTCTGACGAAATTCCAACAACGCATTTTTCTTGCTCTGTTCGAAAAATGCGTGTACCGGGATTCGCGCTTCAATAGCTCACTACGTTCGCTATTCAAACTGCTCGTAAATATGAAATTGACTCATCAACCATAGTATAAAAATAAGTAAAATAAGTGCGGGTACCGGGATTTGAACCCAGGTCACAGCCTTGGCAAGGCTGAGTGATACCAAACTACACTACACCCGCAAGAAGGAGTGGTTATGACTTCAGAGGGTGTCAGGAACTTTTTCCTTCAACACCCGTCGTACTGACACAGTAAGGGAGTAATAATATGGAATAAATAAACGTTTTCCTAAAAACTCTCGATATTTCATAAAAAAGTCTTCAAGATTCCCTGATCGACTCTCGACATGAATCGACCATCGATTTATCCCCTACCTTTTCAAAAATTTTCATAGCTTTTTTTAGATAGTCATCAGCATGTGTACTCCCATTTTCTTTTAGCTGATTCCCATATTCATAAATTATCTTACCATCTTCCTCAAGAACTGAGGAATATTCTTTTCCGATCTGAGGTTCTTTTTCGATAATATCTATAAGATCATCTAGTATCTTGAATACTTTACAGACAGACTGTTTGTTCTCCTCGTTTTCTGCAGCTTTCTTATAATACTCGGCTGCTTTTTTTAGGTTTCCACTGAATTTGAAATGATTACCCAGTTCGTAATAGTAATCTTCTAATCCTGTATCATCTGTATTCTCTATCGCATTAGCAGCCCTTGAATGAAGCATCCTTTTTCGCACTTTAGATAAAGATTGATAGATGACATCTTTATACACCTGATGGGTGAATTTGTATTCCTCCGTTTCACCTACCTCCTCAAGAAAACCTCGATCCCTCAGTTTCTCGATATCATCCAATAATTCCATATCCTCGTATTCTAAGTAATTCGAGATCAACTGAAATGAGAATTTATAACCCAGAACAGATAAGGATTGTAATACCCTTCGCGTCTTTTCCTCTAATCTTATAGATCTTCTCTCTATAGAATATTCGATCACTTTCGGCCAATCTATATCATCCATAAACTCTACACAGAAACTTTTTTCTATATCTACATCATCTTTATTTTGAAGGTAATTTACCAATTCTATCAAAAATAAAGGATTGCCTTCGGTCTTATTATAAACATATTTCAGGAAATCTTCTTCTGGAAACTTACCTATGATCTTTTTGATCAGTTTTTCGCTAGCTTCTAGGTCTAGTTTATCTAGATCGATCTTGATAAAATTATTTCTCTGTGCCATAAAATCTATCGTTTCGTTCAACAAAGTATAACCTTCAGCCTCCTCAGGCCTATATGTACACAGTACCAATATGGGTGAATCCTTGATCCGTTCCAATAAAAATCTTACGAACAGCAAACTTTGTTTATCAGCCCAATGGATATCTTCGATGGCAAATATCAACCCCTTATTCATGGCGAATTTCTTCAATTCACCCGTGATCTCTTGTAAGGGAGACCCTTCTTTCATCAGATTTATTATCTCCTTGGATTTTGACTCCGTGGGTTGAAGTAGACTTATCGAGATGGACCTCGGGGTATTGCTTACTTTTCTCTTATTTTCCTCTAATGCTGAGATAAAGGGATGATATGGGCCCACTTCCCTAGAAGCGCACCATCCTTTGAACCAAGTGATATCTTTTTCCTCTGTCAGATCACGGATCTTGTCTAAAAGAGAAGACTTACCTATACCTTCCTCACCAGATATAAAGACTACATTTCCTTTATTATCTTTTAGACCTTCCAATAGATCTTGAACTATTTGAAGTTCCTTTTTACGGTTTACGAAATCTGAATCTGCTTCTATCGTTATAGACTCGCGTTTTATTCTTTCACCCACTTAGACATCCTCCTTTTCTAATCAAAGGAAGGTACTTTATATATCCGCATATTGACTTTAAATATTTTTTCCCATGTTATCAATCGATCTCTTTTAGATGTGTCAATATTTTGATCAACTCACCATCCGTATCTGAGATAGAATTCAGATTGATGAGAACTTTTTTCACATCTCCCTTATCATCCTTTATCCCTATCTGATCTCTAGCAACGGCACTTTCACCAGATTTGATCGTATCCATCATCTCATCGAATTTCTCAAGGCTATCTCCATCGACCATCATCCTGATGTCATTTCCTGTTAGGTCGCTTTCCTGGTGACCGAATATAGAAGAGAATGCGTCGTTGACAGCTGTAAAAACCCCTTCAGGATCTATCAAAGCCATACCTATGTCCGAATAATCGAATGCCGTCCTGAACATCTCCTGGGTTTCCAGTAACGTTTGTTTGATCTCTTTGTATTTTGATATATCTATAAGAGAGGCTATCGTTTTATCCGTGCTTTGAACTGTACTGACGGTTATGAACATTTCCTTGGTATCACCAAATCGATTTATCATGGTAAAAGTATACGTCTCAGGGATATTTCCTTCTTCCCTTCTTTTTTCATGATATTCTTTCATCCTGGGTAGATCTTCTTCTACAACAAAATCTGACCATTTTATTTTACCTTCTATCTCTTCTCTTGAATACCCTGTTATCTTTTCAGTTTCTCTGTTCACCATAGAGATAGTCATATCAGGTTCGATCATCACCGTAGCAGTACCTGTGTTCTCAAAGATCGTTTTGTATTTTTCCTCCGATCCTTTCAGCTTGTTTTCCGCTTGTTTTCTTTCTGTAATATCCATAACTGAAACTATACTCTGTGTCGAATCTGGTATCATGTCAACAGTGATCAAACCATTTTTAACTTCATCAGATTTTGTTTTAAATTGGAATTCATATCTGTGAGGCGCACCTTCTGGATTTTTTCTTCTGATCTTATGCATCCTCTTCATCCGATCGACATCTTCATCGGTAACAAATGATGTCCATGTCATCTTGCCTTCAACTTCATCTTTGTGATAACCCGTTATATTTTCGAACTCATCATTCACCATGGATATCATAGTATCTTCTTCGACTATCATCATAGCAGTACCAGTGTTTTCAAATATCGATTTATATTTGCGCTCTTTTTCTAAAATTTCTTCCTGGTACTTGATCCTTGAATATGCCTCGTAAGCATGCGAAGCTAATATCTCTGCCATCTCTAGATCCTCTTGATCGAAATAATCGACTTCGTCTGATATTATCTGGAGTACACCTATATCTCCGATCGGAACACTCAAAACCGACCTGAATTCTTTTCTAAGTGGTTCCGCATCTTTATCTTTTGTGATATCGTTGATCAAGTACGATTCCTTGTTAGTGAAGGTCTTTCCATATATCCCTTCATTGAGTGATAATTCAGTACCGACTTTTAAACGCGGGTCAGTAGTTTTTTCGACTACTATGTGGCCATCATCTTTTATCAAAAGAGTAGACTGGTCAAAATCTAATATGTCGTGCACTGCTTGATTTGTTATCTCATAAACCTCTTCTTTGGTTTCGCTGTTCAATAATTTTTCTGGCAGAGAATGAAGATTCTTGATCTTCTTCTTGTTGTTTTTCAGTTTTTCTTCTACTTCCTTCCTTTCAGTTATATCTTTCATGCTACCCTCGATGTAGGATATCTTCCCTTCTTCATCTTTGATAGCCCGGGCGTTATTATTTACCCATATCTCTCCTCCATCATACGTTATCACCCTAGTTTCGAAATCTTTGATATAACCATTTTGTTTAAGATTGGTGATATAGCTCTCCCGATCTTTATCATCTACGTAAGTATCCCTTGCATTAACACCTAATAAATCTTTTTTATCAGGGTAGTTCATCATCTCTACCATGGCATCGTTGACCGCTATTATATTTCCTTCTCGATCAACGCTGTAAAGTCCGATAGGTACATCGTTGAAAAGTCGTTTATAAAGATCTTGAGCTTCTTTCTTCTCCTCTTTTATCCTCTTCTTCTCGAGTACGGATCTAACCGTAGCGGTCAATCTCACAAAATGCTTCGGTGATTTAACGACATAATCATCTAGACCCGCTTTCATCGCTTGAACTGCCACCTCTTCGTTCCCGGTTCCAGTGAACATGACGACAGGGCAATCCTTCCATCTCTTTTTTACTTCTTTTAAGATATCGATACCGGTTGTCCATCTAAGACGATAATCTGTGATAACGATATCGTAATCATCTTTCTCGAAAGCTTCATCAAGTTCTTCTTGGTTCCTGATCTCATCAACAGATATGTCGTTGAACTCTTTTTTCAATTCACGGATGACCAATGTTCGATCATCTGGATTATCGTCGGCCAGCATCACTCGTATCTGTTCATCCATCTGTATCCCTCAATAATATTCATATGTTGTCCTCGATTACTGTCTTTATTGATATCTCACCTAGTATTACGAATATTATAAGTTATTTATAGTTATTAAGTTTTGTGGAATTCGGAACTCAAAGAAAGTGGAAATATGATAGACAAAAAAAAGTTGGAAAAAAGATTGCACCCGAAATTCGCTATCCCTGTTGCAGTTTTAGCTGTATCTTTTGCCGCAATATTCATCAGACTCTCTAACGCACATCCCATATCCATCGCATTCTACCGTATGTTTTTTTCAACTTTGATACTTTTACTATTCGTACCTAATTACATGGATGAGATCAAGAGTTTGAAGAAAAAAGATTGGTTAGTATTATTGTCTGCAGGTATCTTTCTTGCTGTTCACTTCGCATCCTGGATATCATCATTGAATTATACCTCCGTCGCATCATCAGTAGTTCTGGTAACCGCACATCCTCTTGTAGTTTCATGGATATCTGGCTGGCACCTGGATGAGAAAACTAGTAAAAGAGCTTACCTTGCGATCATCGTCGCTTTATTTGGCGTTTTTGTGATGACTTATTCGGATTACAGTGTTACACCTACAGCACTTTTTGGTGATCTTCTTGCGATAATCGGGATGTTCGCAGTTGCAGCGTATATCATCAGGGGGAGGGAGATGAGAAAAGGGATGTCCGTAGTCCCCTATTCTTTCATCGTTTACGGGTTTTCTACGATATTCTTAGCTATCTTTTCCATCGGATTTTCTACTTCTTTCAAGATATATCCACCCCGAGAATACCTACTTTTCATAGCACTAGCTCTTATCCCTACGATGTTCGGCCATACCCTTTACAACTGGGCATTAAAATATGTGAGAGCAAAAGTAGTATCTATAAGTCTCCTAGGAGAACCGATAGGTTCCTCTATACTGGCTTTCTTCATACTGAGCGAAGTACCCCCATATCTTACGATCATAGGTGCTGCGATTACTCTGTTCGGGATATATCTCAGCGTAAAATATGATTGAGTAAAGATCGAGTGCTAGGTCACCGGGGTCGACGCTCATCACGCCAACGAGGAGCCCAGAGC
>JBNJFO010000107.1:0-5615 GCA_051746905.1 Thermoplasmatota archaeon | reverse complement strand
CCTCTAAAAGCATAGCTTTACTCGTAGTCCAGACTATTCGCAACAAACAAAAAGGGCTCACTGCTCGGAACAAGTTCCAAACGCTCGTAAAGCATAGCTTTACTCGTAGTCCAGACTATTCGCAACAAACAAAAAGGGCTCATAGTCTAGTCACGTGGAATAAATTCCACTCGCTCGTCAATCGAAGATTGACTCGTGGTTCCCGCCTAGACTATTCGCCAAGGGCTCATAGTCTAGTTGGTTATGACGTCGCCTTCACACGGCGGAGGTCGCCGGTTCGAATCCGGCTGAGCCCACTTATCCTTGATCAGTGGGCAGTTAGAAAGCGATAGCTTTCTGAGGAGCCCACTTCGCATACGCTCGTGGTCTCATCCGCATTCGAGAATACGGGGAATCAAAGATTTCCCTTACTCATCACCGTATGATATATTCGTCGAACTTGCATCTCTTTATATCGAAATAGTCAGAGAAGTGATCTTTTATCTCTTCATAATCTTGATTTCCGACGCTCAACTCCCTCAAACTTTTTACGAAGTTTATCTTCTCCGATTCTTTCAGTCCTTTAAGCTGCGGAGAAACGTACATTATTATCGGGGAGATGTAATCGCCATCCGATTCCAGCAGGTAGCTGTAGATGTCTTTTATTATGGCCGGACCTATCTTCCTGTATTCGTTGACCTCCTTCCATATATCCACCAGCGTATTAGCGGATTCTTCATCATAATCCAACCCCCAGCACTCAGTATACCTCTCTATGAGTTCTTCATCTATCCTAGATGGGATATCTATCGGGACGAAGGCCAACCTTCTCATGAAAGCATAACTCATGTCGTGTAGTGACGTTTTATCATAGGTGTTCATGGTACCAATCATCCTCCAATCCTCTGGTACAAAATACCGGTTATCTTTCACCTTCAGATCACCCATCTTTTCTAGATCTCCGATTATCTCGATACTCTCACCTTCATGAGATCTGAACGGCAGAGTAACATTATCACCCGATAGAGCTGAGAACAAACATCCGAAAGATCGGTCTATATCAGCCCGGTTGATTTCGTCGACTATCAACCATTCACAGTTTGGGTTATTATATTCATCCTGAAATCTTTCCAAGAATACACCTGGTTTGAAGGCATACGGTTTTTCTTGTCCATCCATATATCCTCCTATCGTATCCCTTGTCGACCAATTCGAAGTGGCGGTGACCAGTTTATAACGATCTCCAACATAATTTCTGCAGATGATCTTAGCCAATTTACTCTTTCCAGTTCCAGGAGGACCGATCAATACGATATTTCTCCTGTTCTTCAACGCCATGAAGATGCGGTTTTCGATCTTCTCTTTTTGTTTCTCGGGAAAATACAACTCAGATAAAAGGTCCAAACTCTTTTTCTCAAAATCCACCCCTAATTTCGTCTTGTAATCACCGTATTTTTGAACCGAAGATCTGAAATCCACTTTATCACGAAGATCGATCTCTGGTTCACATCCCGAGATCCCGATATAACTCTTTATGTGGTCTAATGAATCTAGACCTAATATCTCCATCAGTTGCAAAGGATCTACACCTGACCGCAGGTTATGAACAGCGAAACTGTGTCTGAATGTGAACGGTTTTATCCACTCATCGCCAGCATATTTTTCAACCAAACATCTTATCCCACTTTCCGTATAATCAAAAAGGACATCATCGCCGTCTAGATTGTTACTATCTACGTAATCCTTCAATCCCTTCCGCAATTGAGAGTCTAGAGGTACCCAACGGAAATTGTCCTCGACACCGTTTTCTATCCTCATCTTTCCCCCTGTAAAATCTATGTCACCTACTATCAGATCCGTTAACTCAGATACTCTAAGTCCGGTTCTCCATAGAGTCTGAAATATAAGATGATGTTTAGGATCCTCTTCCCTCGTCCTCTGTAATATAACTTCGATCTCATCTTTCTCTAAATACTTCTTCTCTACACAGTTGTCATGCAAACTCATCTGATCACCCTCGTTTATTATTCCGATAAGATCCCTTCTTATCTAGTCCCTACATGTTAAGGTCATTTGGTAAATAAATAGCTTTCTGATATCTTTATAATATTGGTCGATATTTAATAAAGAGAAGATGATTTTTATTTTTTCTCAGCCAGATGTTTCCCGATCTTCCTGAAGACATTCTCCACGTTCCTGCTTGTTTTTGCACTGGTCAGATAGATGGAACGCTCCTTAGGAAGGAGCTTTTTATTTTCTTTGAACCAACTTCTTATATCACCTTCTGTGACGGGCACGAACCTCGGTTCCTTGCTGTAAAGACCTTTGACATAATGATTATTAACCATGAAATCATGGAATTCTTTCTTGGTATCAGCTTTCAATTTCTTCCCGCTCCACCGTTCGAAATCATCGATGATATCTCTTTTATTTCCCGTAAAAACCACTGGTACTTTACCCACGACCCTATACAGATCTTTTAGCCATCCTTTAACATGCTCTAAAGTTTTTCTCCGAGTAAGATCGAAAACCACTATGGCACCATCCGCCCCGTAGTAATTGGAATCCTGAAGATTGGTTCCAAGTTTCTGGCCGTAGAGATCCCAGATTATCAGCCGGATACCGTATCGCTCGAGTTCTTTCTTCTTAACATTCGCGCCGATGGTGGTGATGTAGCTGTCATCGAATCTCTGTTCGATATATCTCCTAACCAGAGAAGTTTTACCAACCGCTCCGTCCCCTAGAAGAACTACCTTCACCGCTCGGCTCGACATGATATAGTATCAAATATTTAGTAATTAATTCTTTGGAAGAGCATTTACGGATATGAGCCCCCTAAACTACTGATCTTGTCAACTGGTCGCGGAGGAGGAGAAATATATCGACAAATTTAATAAACAAGCTTTATGATAGTATCCCATGAAAAAGGGGCTGATCGCATTAGTGGTCGTTCTGCTGACCCTCTCTTTAGCGGGGTGTTCGAACCCTCCAAAACCGCCCGGGTCAGACATCCCTAAATTGGTTTTGGACTACGACATCAATCACGATACCCAAAATAAAAGTATAATATATGTTCACGGTGTGGACGATGTCAGATATACCAATATCTCTCTGAAAATAGATAATCAAACTGTAGTTTACAAAGAAGAAGCGTTCTGTGTAGAATATGACTTATATAAGGATCGATTCAACATAACTCTAGATGTTTGGTCAGAGTTCGAGCATTACAATTTCAACGCATCTGTCGAGGTTTTTCCAAGTTTTCCAAGGCAAAAAATTGTATATCGGTTAACTTATTACGATGAAGAGGTAAAGAAAATCGAACTGAACGATCTACCCTACTCGGAAGCTCTAAATCTGATAGAGGAGATAGAAGATGCGTAAGATACCATTTCCACTGATGGTGCTGGGTATAGTAGTGGTGTTAGCCGGTCTTGTAGGTATCAGCATAATGACGGGGTTCATACCGATCTCGGCCCTTACCGGTTTCTATGCCTTCGTTTTCTCGCTGGTTCTTATATCTATAATGGGTATAATCGGTGCTATTTTCGTGGGGATGTTCATCTCACATAAAGTGTTCTCATCTAGAGAGTTCACAACCTTCGAAGAAGAGATGCTCAAGATGAAAAGAGATATCGAGTATATCAGAAAAAGATTAGAAGAGATGGAAGATCTAGAAGAAGAATGATCAGGATTCCTTTTCAAACAAGAGATTCTGGACAGATATCTTTTCTCGAACAGTTTCTGCATTTTCCTTCCCGATTATGATGTCTATGTGCATCTTCGGTAATTATAACCTGCCTCATCTCGTTGAGCTTTTCCACTAACAGCTCTTTCAACTTATCGTCGTAATCTATCTCAAATTCTTTATCACCGTACTTCACGATACCATAAGACGGCGCTTTTCCTGTGTCTTCTTCTACCAGAAGACAATATGAAGCTATCTGTAAGATATGTGAGAAAAAAGGACCTTTCGGAACGCGGCCGGTTTTGACCTCAACAGGTATCTTTTCTCCCTCGATATTCATTATATAATCCGGCCTTCCTCTAAGATGATACTCTTCAGATTCTAGTAAACGGCTTTTCTCTTTCAACCCGTCCACATATTCTATCTCCCCCTCCTGGATATGAAGTTCATCCCTCTTCGATTTGGCTTCTTTCCTCATATCTAGTGAGCGTTTTAACCAGTAACTAGCTCCGATAAGCCATGAAAGTGAGACCAACTGTGTGATCCTAGCTATGTCCATATTTGCGAACCTTAGCGTTAAACTGTAAACTGCCAATATAGTTGCACCCATGGCGAATATGAGTATTATACGCTCGGCGGTGAGCTTTTCACCCTTGATCCTCCCGCTCTCACTCATGAATAAAAAGAAAGTAGCAGCTAGAAGCCATATCAAACCCGTCACTATGAATATCTGATGTAGGTACTCTTCCGGCTGAAGTAAAGTCAGACCTGATACAGATATCAAAGAAGCTGCAACGGCTAGCCAGAGCACTATATTCTCTAACCCTTTAGATGTCTCCTCGTTCCTCTTGACATCTTCCAGCTTCTCACCTATCTCCTCATGGTCTTCTCGTCCCTTTTTCAACTCTTGAGTCATCACTTCTTGTTCTTCATGACTCAGCCACCAGCTCAAGGGACAGTACCCGTATTTCTCCACATCGCTGGCAGAGATCCATTCTTTTGTCATTGCCCCATATAGTGTTATAAATGTTTAGTTATAAATTTTTGGGTCGCTCACTAAAACATATCGTCGATATCGTCTGGACAGAACATGCCCTTTTCAGTAAAATATCCCGTTATATACTCCGCTGGCGTCACGTCGAAGGCCGGATTTTTCGCGTGAGACCCGTCGGGCATTATACAGCTTCCCATGACCTCACACACTTCTGACTCATCTCTCTCTTCGATGGGGATATCCATCCCACTTTCGGTGGAGGGATCGAAGGTGGTCACCGGTGCGGCCACATAGAAAGGAATATCGTTCTCCTTAGCCACCACGGCTTTCTCGTAAGTTCCTATCTTGTTGGCAATATCACCGTTAGCAGCTATCCGATCAGTACCGACTATCACCATGTCAATTTCTCCCCTCTGCATGTAGTGTCCAGCCGCGTTATCAACGATGACTGCGTGAGGGATATCTTCGTTATATAGTTCCCATGCTGTCAATCTGGCTCCCTGTAACCTGGGTCTTGTTTCATCGGCGAAAACGAAGATATCTTTTCCTTGGTTGTGTGCCTCTCTGATAGGTGCCAAAGCTGTACCGTAATCTACAGTAGCAAGCGCAC
This sequence comes from Thermoplasmatota archaeon, assembly GCA_051746905.1. GTDB lineage: Archaea > Thermoplasmatota > Thermoplasmata > Halarchaeoplasmatales > Halarchaeoplasmataceae > CAZFVW01. The sequence continues at coordinate 344 of JBNJFO010000107.1, read as the reverse complement.
CCGCATTGCAGTGGGTCAATATCCTATCTCCATCCTCGATGAACTGCGCCCCGTGTTCTCCTATCAACCTGCATTTTTCAACAACATCATCGGAATATTTTTCAGCTGCTTCTCGGGGATCGTCTCCCATATTTGCCATCATGTGATCTACGGCGTAAAACAGATCGTAGGCTGTCGGTCTAGCTGACTTTATAACCCGTGCAGCTTCTTCTAAGTCCTTTCCCTGGACAGCTGCTTGAGCCATACCGTAAGCTGCGGTGACCCCTATGGCAGGTGCGCCCCTCACCATCATCTCCCTGATAGACTTTTTTACATCGTTGTAGTCTTCCGCGGTAAAGTACTTC
>JBNJFO010000106.1:0-5690 GCA_051746905.1 Thermoplasmatota archaeon | reverse complement strand
TGGAAAAGGGTGAATATCTAATCGAGTGACCCGACAATATTTTGCAATTATCCTAACGCGCTATATAAATTAAGGGAAACGGTTATATAAAAATGGCACTCTCTATATTACCGGGAAACTGCCATGAGAAAAGTAATTGCTGTATTGCTGGCTGTAGTCTTATTATTGTCGATTTCATTTGTTAATTTCAGTGCGGGGGGAGAGGAGTTAGCTTTAGAAGTTAAAGGAGCTGCAGTTCAGAGTTTCGATGGAAATGCTAGGTTGATTAATCCAGAAACAGGGGAGTTCAACGGGAATGTATCAGTCATCGAATTGAATGATGCGATACCTCAAGAAGTTCCAGCAGACGATGCGTGGAATGATGGAACTACAGCTGAAACTTTCACTATAGATGATTATTCTGAAGGATATTCCTGGATGAGTGACAGCGCTTATGGTAATGAGAAAGAGCCGTATTATTGGCTTGACAACCCAGAGGAGAAGGGAGAGAATTTACTTTTCTTAGCTGAATATAGGCATATGGGCAAAGAAGGAAAAATAATAAACTATACATGGGCTTCGAATCTCCCAGCGACTTTAAACACTCCCGAGGAGGCTAAAGAAAGTTACGTCAAGTATGAACCGATTCCAACCCCGATGCTTAACGAAAGAGCAGATGATCCGATTGGCCCCAGTCATCTGAACATCTCGATACCGTACTTCAAATACACGGATTATAATGGAGTAACCGGAAAACCTGACGGCAAGGGTAACTTCGATTGTTTACAGAGTTATGCTGTTTTCATTAAAGATACTAAGGGAGAGCAATTCAAAGATTGGACATATCTCGGTAACTCTCGACCAGATCCAAGGTGGAATAAAGAAGCTGAGCCACCTATATGGGCAAATGACTACGAAACTGATCCTAGTAAAATCAACACTGGAAGGGATTACTTCGACACTCGTGAGCACGATGTAAAATTGATAGAAGGATATGAGTACGTATTCAAAGTCAGAGTCAACTTCCAATCAAGGGAAGGCAACGATATGGGCGGTGTCTGGGGATATGGTGGTGGACTAGGAGAAGCCAATATAAAGCCAAAGACCCTTGCTGCAGGTAACGTCGGTGGAGGTGCTACCACTTTCTCAAGCAGTGGGAAAAGTGGAGGGATGGTTACTGGAGAAGAAACAACTCCACCAAGCATAACGATCACAGAACCTGATCCCGGTGATTATAAAGATTCATCCTTCACTGTAACTTGGTCGGGAAGTGATTCAGGCAGCGGAATAGATTATTACGAGATTAAATTGGACAGCGGGGATTATTATGATAAAGGAACCGATACCAGTCACCTTTATGGAAGTGTATCCCACGGCAGTCACACGGTATATGTAAGAGCCTGGGACAAAGCTGGAAATTCGAATACCGATTCAGTTAATTTCAATGTGGATGACAATGCACCTTCGATAAGCATTACTTCACCTTCAAGTGGAATGGTCACCAATCAAACCGATGTTTCAGTTACTTGGTCAGGAAGTGATTCAGGGGCTGGAGATAGCGGGATTTATGCTTATTATAGGAAATTAGATAGTGGTTCATACCTTTATGAAGGAACTAGTACGAGCTATACGTACACTTCACTTTCGGATGGGACACACACGGTGTATATAAGAGCATACGACAATGTGGGAAATATTAATACCGATTCTATTTCTTTTGAGGTAGATACCGTTGACCCAACTGTAAGCATAACTTCACCTTCAGAAGGCGAGATCTTAAAGGATACCGACGTTACTATAGAATGGTCTGGTGGAGATCTAGGAAGCGGTATTTATTACTATGAAGTGAGAGATGACGGGAGCACTTGGAGGAATAAGAGTACAAGCACAAGCCATCCCTATTCACTGACAGAAGGAGGTCATACAGTTGACGTAAGAGCTACAGATAATGCCGGTAATTCGATAACGGATACAGTTTCATTTACCGTCGCTTATTCACAAGATTACGCATTGGATACTAACGCTCAATCAGATGATTGGACATTTTTATCAACGGAGTTGATACCAATCAATACGAACTTAATAGATATACTTGAAGACCCCGATTACGGAATATCTGGGAATTACTCGAAGGTGATGTGGTACGATGCTTCATCTTCTACATGGAGGTCATACATACCCGGGAGAGAAGAGGTATACAATGACTTATCCGCGTGGAATGAAACCATGGGTATATGGATACAGATCACCGGTAAAGACCCATTGACTATCAAGGGTACATACCCATCGTCAACGGATATAAAATTATATCCTGGGTGGAATATGGTCGGATTCCCATCAAAATCAGATAAAAAAGCAGATCTAACTCTGCCAGATGAAGTCACAAAGATAGGGATCTTCGATGAGACCGAACAATATAATATCAGATATATTACTGACCTAACAACTTATACTATGACCTCGGGAGTGGGATATTGGGTTTACAATAGTTATGAAACGGTCATCACATGGACAGTGACATATTCATAAATTATAGGGCTAATCGATCTCGTTTAACAGTTCCTTAGTCATCTCAAGTTCTCTTTCCAGACCTAACTCTCCTTGTAATTCTTTAGCTTTTAAAAGATATTCTGTTGCCTTTTCATGGTTTTTCATTTCGATGTAGAGAGAACCAATATTTTTTAACAGTTTAGAATAATCCTTATTTTCACCGCTTTCTTTGAATATTTTTTCAGCTTTTTCGTATTCTTGTAGAGATTTTTCAGTTTTCCTAGATTCTTGGTATATTTTACCCAAGATTGCTCTACTTATGCCTTCTTCAGTTCTTGATTTCGTTTCTTTAGATATCTCTATAGATTTTTTGATATTACTTTCTGCACTTTTTAGATCCCTCTTTTCTAACTTTAATTCACCTATAAACCTGTAGGCATAGATCGAGTTATATTTTTCACCTATTTTTTCACCTAACTTTAGACTCTTCACATAATACTTCAGAGATTCATCATACTCTCCTTTTTCTTGAAGTACCTTCCCGATATTCACTAATGAAGTGGCTATCCCCTGTTTATCACCGATATTTTTTCTTATATCTAAGCTCTCTTTATGGTGTTTTAACGCCTTTTCAAGTTCACCCATATCTTGGTACACATTCCCTATATTATTCATGGCCATAGCCATGTTCGATTTATCTCCCACCTTCTTCATAGATCTTAGACTCTTATTGTAGTACTCTAACGTTTTTTCTAGTTCGCCTTTCTTTTCATAGACTAATCCTATATTGTTGAATACCATCCCTAGATTTAGTTTGTCTCCGATATCCTTAAAAGATTTCAAGCTTTGATCATAATATTTCAAAGATAGATCAGATCGGCCCAGGTAATCATAGACCAACCCGATATTGGTCATAGTTTTCGATTCACCTCTTTTATCACCAATCGAGTCTCTATATTTGAGGGCATTGTCAAAATGTCTCAAAGATTTATCGTAATTTGCCCGGTACAGTTCAGTAGCACCCAGATTGTGCTCTATCTCGGCCATCTCTTTCTCGTCATCGAACTCCTCCGCAACCTCGAGTGCCTTCAGCAGGTGTTCGTTAGCCTTATCATAGTCGCCCAACCTGATGTATATTCGACCCTTCACCCGTTCTATCTTAGCATTCTCCAGCTTCAATTCATCCCCTAATAAATCTATACCTTTATCGCACTCTTCCAACCCTTTATCGTAATCACCGATATTCATGAAAACATTTGCGACCTTCCTATGTAAGGTAGCCAGCTTACTTTCGTCTTCCTCTTCTTTTAAGGCGATCTTGTAATCTTCGATAGCTTTAGAAAAATCACCCATCAACCCTCTAGAATCACCTAATCTGTTCAGAATGTCAGTTTTTGAGATCGGCTTTTCGCTCACCTTCAGATCCTTCATCACATCCAGCGAATTGTTATAAAATCTAACGGCCTGCTCAGGAGCCAACTCGTTCTCTGCCTTCTCACCGGCTCTAAAAGAATAATCGAAGGCCTTCTCGTGTTCGTTGGTATTATAAAAATGTCTGGCTAGTTCGTACAATACCCCCTCGACATTATCGACGAAAGTTTCTTCATAATACGCCCCCAAATTGCGATGATGGGATACTTTCCACCATCTTGGAACGTTATCGTAGATAACATCTCTAAAGATAGCGTGAGAGAACTCGATCTTATCATCTCTGGGTACTAGAATGCCTGATGAAGTAAGACTAGAAACAGATTCTTCTACATCTGATATAAGAGGAAAATAATCCGTAACTTTCGTATCTATCTCACCACCCTCACATGAGATGTATTCTACGAAGGCGATATCTTCAGGTTCCAGCAATTCCAATCTTCTTACGACCACTTCTTCTATGCTGTCAGGGGGTGCGTAATCTTCTTTAGTTACTTCATAGACACCATCCACTTTCTCGATATTTCCCTCTTGTTCCAACTGTTTTAACAGTTCTATAACGAAGAATGGGTTGCCCTGGCAGCTCTCTGATAACCCCTCAATAAATTCTTCAGAAAAGTCATTTGGAGAAAACAATTCTTCGACTATGCCATAGACCGCCTTTTCACCTAAACTCTCGAGTTCGATCTGACTCAAGTTCCCGTTCTTGACCATGTCCCCCCTGGTTTTATCGTATTTCACACTCTCACCAGGTCTTGCGGATCCCAATATCATCACATTTTTTTCATTGATGTTCCTACCTAGATATTCGAATACGAAAAGAGAGGATTCATCTACCCACTGGAGGTCTTCCAAAATGAGTAATAGAGAGTTATTCTCAGATACTTCCTCAAGATAATTCAAAACATTATCGGCTATCCTGACCCTTTCATTATCGAGCTCGACACCCTCCAGATTCCTTCTCACTGTGAATTTACTTTTTGAAACATTAGATATCTTCTCCTGTATCCCTTTGATATCATCCATATCTCCTGACCAACCCTCTAACGTCTCACTGAATTCTTCCTCTATCTCCCTAACCGTTCTAGTCAAGAGGTTCTTCATCTCAGGGTGTTCTTGACCCCTTATAACAGCAGCTATGTATATGCAGCTACCATGTTCTATCAATATCTTCATGTCTCCGTATTCTAACCTCCCCAGACCTCCTTTCTGCTGCCCAGATTGATCGAAAGAATCCCTTACGAAGTTCTGGACCGCTGAGAGCATACCTGCGAAGATATCTCCGTCCATATCTTCTTCGCCTTCAGGGTGGGCTGTAGCTAGGAGCAAACCGGAATCGTCTACGGCGAACATCTCCGTGAATGAAGTCTTCTCGAGATCTTCGAACAGCGGCTCGGAAATACTCTCTTTTAGAGCATCCGAAAAAAGATGGAACGGTTCTCGGGAATTGATATCCGTCCTGCCTTTCAGTAAAGAAAAACCATCATCTTTTGCAAACTCCTCGAACTCTTCTATCAACCTGGTCTTTCCGATACCTGGCTCACCTTCAACTGTTATAAAAGAACCTTTCCCTTCAGAAGCCTCTTCCAGATGCTTTTTTAAGTTTTTAAATTCTACATCCCGCCCGACCAGGGGAAGCGTTTTGAATATACGATCTTCATTTCCAGCACTCACGGTCAACGGTCACATATGTGGGAGGAGATTAATAAATTATATGTTTTCTATTTTGTTGATGAAAGTTATCAGCTGATAGATTATTTTACTCAAAAGACTTAAAACCTATGTGGTATTTC
>JBNJFO010000105.1:0-5708 GCA_051746905.1 Thermoplasmatota archaeon | reverse complement strand
TATTTTTTATAAGAAAGTATCGAGATAACGGTGAGACCCAGTGAGAACACGATGATTATCCCGCTTATTATCAGATCCCCTAACATCATATCATATGTAGGATAAGGTGTGATTTATAATTTAATCCCTCTTTCTTATGTATATCCCTGCGGAGAATACCAAAGCGGCTGTTATCATCGTGATGGCTAATATGGTAGTCAGGTACATGAAGTCGATCTCATCGGTTACCGTGTATGATAGCGAAGATTCTCCCACCACGCCTATCTTTGGATCGTGGACTATTTGTGATGACTGAGGATATGAGAGATATAATACATCATTTACAGGAACGACAGAACCTATATCGTCAACGGCACTTTCGGAGATGAAGGTTGCATTGACAGGGATATCTTTTCCACCACTCTGGGCTCTGTTCTGCCAGCTGAAGAATCCCGAGTAATTGTCGTGTCTCAGCCTGAGCCAGCTTTCGTTGTCAGCCCATCTGTTCTCTTCGTCGAAGGTATGTTTCGCCATCTCTTTTGGATGATCACCTTTTATCTCCATCTTCAGGCCGAGCATAGAATCTTCCGACTGAAAACCATAATTTATCTCAAAGTCTATCTTCGATTCGTAAGGGTTGAGAGTATTTCCGTCAACTTCCATGAACTCCCCTCCACCCCTGACTCTTATCTTGAAAACAGAATCCTTGGTGTTAGTTTGGAAATCGTATATTTCGTGATCTTCATCAAATTGGATATCGCCGAAATCACTTCCCTTAAAAACGTATTCGCTGATGATCTCTTCACCTTCATCATATCGACCGTTACCATTGTTATCGTGGAACTCGAAGAGCTTTTTGAAGATAAGTTGAAAACTCAATCTGAGCTGCTTTGAATCTTTATCAACATTATATTCCATATCCATCGAAGGTGATCCTTCTCCAAAATCGAAGTTCATCTTCACCTCGTCATTGGTGCTTTCATCCGACCAGGAGGTCGTCACTACAGCATTCTTATTCGATCTATCAACGTTTAATTTTCTCTTTTCGAAATCTATTCTATCTTGATCTATGCCTTTATGGGGGCCTTTCTCATCATTGTCCATATCTGGAGGTTGTTGATCCCCAGCTCCATCTACAGGTGAACCTTCTTGAGCGGAAACTGACGGTAAAAAGTTAATACTGAGCGATAACAACAAGAGGGAAACGACACCCAACACAAAGAACTTTTTTATCTTCATCTTATCATCTCTATAAATATATAAAGGAAAAGGGGTTTTATTCTTTCTTTTTCACCGCCCACACTAGCGCGGTTACTATGAGAACTCCGAGAGTTATCGGTACCACGAATCCAGGCGCTTCTTCAGCCTTTATCACAGAGATCTCGTGCTCCGAGAAAGACGGTATGTTCGTAGTGATCTCTAAGACGCCGTTATCTCTCTTTTGAACGTTGTACTTCGCTTCATCTCCGCCCTTGAGAACTTCATCGAGATCGGCTTTCTGTGCCTTTTCACCGTCTAGTTTGACACGGACTTGGTTCTTATCCATGTTCATCGCTTCTTGGTTCACCCTGATAGTTACACACGTACCATTAGGATCTTCACTCTGGACTCTGATCCTCATCTGGTTCTTCTCCATCGATTTTACCTGCATCTCTAGGTTTTGCCTGTACTGGACCTTGTGGGAAACGTGGTTCTCACCGTCACCGATGACCTCGATTTCTCCACCTATCTTTCGTTCCTTTATAGCCTGTTGTACTTGCTCCTTTACAACTTCTCTCTGTCCAGTGTATCCTGGTTTTGTTATGAAGAGAGAATGACCCGTGTTCTCCATGGATTCATCTCCTTCTACGGTTATGACCGAACCTTCAAGGGTCGTGTTCAACGGTGTGTTTATGTATCCGACGAAGTCTCCAGATTTCGCTTCTAACGTGTAAGTTCGTGCTGCACCATTATCTCCTTCGCTTATGGTTATCTGGTCAGCTACCGTGTACGAGATGTTCAACGGTTCATCATCGTGTGGGTTAGTGATCTGGATTATAGATGTTGGATTGTTGTGTACCATAATCCTACTGTGAGTTCCGTTCATCCAGAACACAGCTCCGTGCTGTTGTACTTCGTCTAGTGTGAAATTATGTATCTCTACCTGCTCAAAAACGCTTATATAGGATGTTCCGTCGTACACTTGGTAATCGCTGATCATCCCTGCTTCAGCATCATAGTTGAATTTGACGAATCGCCCTTCCACACTTCCGTTCTCATCTGTGAACTGTCCGAAACAGTTCTTTTCTTCTGCTCTCTCCATATTCTGGACGAATCCAGGTTTCTGGTTGGCTCCTGGTCCTTGACCGACGGCTGAAGCCACCGGTACCAGAACGAAAAGACCGACCATCAATATCGAGAGATACTTTATCCCTTTGTTCATCTTATCTACCTCTGTAGTATATTCACCCACTGCACTATATAAAGGGTTTATTTAAAACGTTTCGAATGATTGTAAGATATTCGAATAGAAATAATCAATCCCATCGGTGGTAGGGATTCCTAGGGATGATGATCCAGAATATTATGTAGACTAGAATGGCCGTCCCGAAAGAAGCCACGGCGAAGATGACCCACAGGATCCTGATAAGAACTGGATCTATACCGATATAGTTACCCAGTCCACCGCAGACCCCTCCTAATAACTTGTCTTGGTTAGACCTATAGAGCCTTTTTATGCCGTGTAGATCGCTTTCATGATACACTTCCTTTTTACTATCATAATTTTTATCCCAGAACTTATTCACAGAAGAAGGCTGGTATTTTTTCCTTTCAACAGGTTCGAAACCCTCAGCGATCATTGCTATGTAGATAACCACTGTCAAAAATACGAAGATACCCAGAAGGTACTCCTGTATAAGTATCAATAATGAATCTAAGGCTGAGATGTTGAATTCCGTATTTAATATTAACATCATCTCCGTCAGTACCCAGATGGTCACTACTCCACCTAGGGCTTTCACTGGAGGTGATATGAATCTAGATCTTTCGGGATAATATCTGAAGATGTAAGAAGTGTAGTTGAAGAAAAGAGATAGAACGAAGAAAAGAGCCAGGTATTGGTCTATGAACGCAGCTATCTCTGTCAGTATGAAGCTGTTGAGCGTTCCTCCCATGGAGTCGAATACCCATATGGCTAGGGCCAGAAATATCAGTGTGACCAAGCTCCAGAGGAAAGGACCGAGTAGTCCGTATCTCCGGTAATATCTTCTTTCTAGCTTTTTTCCAGCCTTTTCCATGTCTTTTTCCAGCCCCTTTCCTAGTTGGGATATCTCTTCCTCGAAATCGTGCAGTCTCTTATCGAAGGATGATGACCCGGATCTTTTAGCGAAATCTTCTTTTTTCACAGTTAAACATATCTAAAAGGAGATATATAAATGTATTATGAAGAAGACTAGGAAGTACGGAAAGGGCCCCTTCGAGTTGGCGGTTCTTCACGGAGGGCCAGGAGCGTTAGGTGATGTTAGATCATTGGCTAAAGGGTTATCGTTCAGTCATGGTGTGTTAGAACCACTTTTCGACCAGAGAAATATCGAAGAACAATTAGAGTGGTTGGAGAGCGAGTTAGTTCTTCACGGAGAATTACCTGTTACCTTGATAGGTCACTCCTGGGGGGCATGGCTCGGTTGGATATTCGCTGCTGAACACCCAGATTATGTTGAAAAATTGATATTGGTGAGCAGCGGTCCCTTCGAAGATAAGTACATCAATCAGATGAAGAAGACTCTGGCAGAAAGGATGAGCTCTGAAGACAAGAAAGAATTCTACAAGCTGAAGGACATGTTCGAGAAAGATGGAGACGAAATATGGTTGGGCGAGTACGGTAGATTGATAACAGAATTGAGTTCATACGAGCTGATAGAGGATGATGAATATGAAGTCAATGTACATGATGAAGTCAACAGATCGGTATGGAAAGAGGCCGAAGAGATGAGGAGCAGTGGAGAACTCCTTGGTTTTGGGGAAGAGATAGAGTGTCCGGTTGTAGCCATACACGGTGAATACGACCATCACCCTCACGAAGGTGTGAAAGGACCGCTGGACCGAGTGCTGGAAGATTTCAGATTTGTACTTTTAAAGAAGTGCGGTCATTATCCCTGGAGAGAGAAGTATGCCAAGAGAGAATTCTATAAGGTATTGAACGAGGAGCTATAACATATAATCAAGTTGGAGATGGTCCTTCCTCTTCGATGGTCCTTTCTTTCCACTTTCCAGTTCTGAAGTACAGGTAGGAAAGCCCCGTTATTATGAGATTGCTCATGGTCATCCCGATCCAGACACCTACAATACCCAGATCTAGACCTATACTGAAGACGGGGAATGCCAGGAGGTACGATATACCCAGTCTCAAAACGAGGATCCTGGTCAGGGAGAACATCATAGCTGGCTTGGTATGTCCAGTTCCCCTGTAAGTGGAGTCGAATATACGGAAGAATCCGAAGAACGGTATAGATACGACGAAGATGGCGATAAATCTGGACGCTTCGCTTACGACTGCCCCGTACTTATCGATATCGCTCGAAAGGAAGAAAGCGACCATGGGTTCTCTGACCAGGTAGATGAATATAGATATGAACAGCATGATAACTCCAGATACCATCAGGGTTTTCTTTACGATCTCTTCAGCTCTAGACTGTTGTTTCGCTCCTACATTCTGACCTACCATCGTAGTTGCAGATCCGGCGAATCCCCATATCCCCAGATTTATCATCTGGATGACCCTCTGGCCGACACCGTAAGATGCGATCGCAACTGTTCCGAAAGAAGAGATCATCCATATCAATCCAACGAATCCGAGTGAGCTGCCCACTCGTGCTATAGAAGCGGGTAGGCCGATATCCAGTATCTTCTTGACCCATCTGAACTTGACCTTTAGGTCTTTAAGTGAGAGCTTGATATCCACTTTACCGTTGAAGAGCAGATACAATCCGATTATAGCGCCCAAGCTCCTCGTGGTTATCGTAGCGAGTGCTGCACCGGCTACCCCCCATTCAGGGAAGGGTCCGATACCAAGGATCAAGAGTGGGTCTAGGATTACGTTGAGTATAACAGTGAACAGTCTTATGTACATCGGGGTTTTCATATCTCCAGTACCCCTCAGGATGAACCTGAAAGATATGAAAGAGAACATAAACGGTGAGCCGGCGAAGATGATCCTCACGTAGTTATGTGCATATGGATATACTTCTGGATCGGCTATGAATTTCAGGATATATCCCGATGAAAAGAATCCGATTATCCCACCAACTATACTTATTATGAAAAGAAGACCGAAGACCTGACCGGCTGCTTCATTAGCCTTCTTATCGCCTCCTGAGCCAGTATGCTGGGAAACTAGTGAGATTCCGGCCGTAGCCAACCCCATACCCAGAGCATTAAGGACCATGATGAGAGGGAACGAGGTGGTTGGAGCGGCAACTGCCACTGCACTCACCCTACCCAGCCAGAATGTATCCGCTAGATTGTAAGCTGTCTGCAGCATGCTTCCGACTACAACTGGCCATGCTAGGCTGAGTAAGGTCGGGATGATCTTCCCGTTGAGTATCTGATCCCTTCTTTCCTCTACAGAACCTCTCATCTTATCATATATCTTATTTTAGTAGGAGTTCCTCGATGATCCAGTCAAGAGAATCTTTAAGTTCTTCAGTGGCACTTCTGTTGGTTGATATCTGTCTAGCTCTAGCTCCGTC
>JBNJFO010000104.1:0-5709 GCA_051746905.1 Thermoplasmatota archaeon | reverse complement strand
ACTATGATATGTGGTATCGACGAAGCGGGCAGGGGTCCAGTTATCGGTCCGTTGGTCATCGCCTGCGTCTGCGTCGAAGATGATGATGGTTTCATCAAGCTCGGCGTGAAGGACTCAAAGAGACACTCCCCGAAAAGACGAGATGTACTGGCCGAGAAGATCCATAAGATGGGGAAATGTGCTGTGAGGGTCGTAACTGCGAAAGATATAGATGCATTGAGGAGCCAGATGACCTTGAACGTCATCGAGGCCAATGGTTTTTCTTCTTTGATAAATGAGACGTGTCCAGAAGGCTCTACGGTCTACGTCGATTCCGCTTCCGCTAACGAGGAGAAGTTCGCCCAGATGATAAAGTCCAATCTGGACAAGGAAGTAAAGATAGTTTCAGAACACGGTGCGGACGATACTTATCCTGTTGTTTCAGCAGCGTCTGTGGTCGCCAAGGTAAGGAGGGACGAGGAAGTGAAGAGGATATCTGAAGAGCTAGATGTGGACATCGGCAGCGGTTACCCTTCCGACCCGAACACCAGGAAATTCCTCAAAAGATGGGTACAGGAACATGGTGAACTTCCTCCTTACACGAGGGCCAGTTGGCAGACTTCTAAAGATGTTCTGAACCACCACAACACCCGATCATTGGACGATTTCTGAAAGAAAAAGTTTTATTATCTTGGTTACTTTTTCACCGTTAGATACCATGACCGATAACAAAGAGATCAAGGAAGTACTGGAAGAAATGTTGGGTAATTTCGAGGAAAGGTTGGCCGATGATGAAAAACTACAGAACAAGCTGGACGGGTTCGATAGGGACATCTCTGTGGAGTTCAACGATAACGGCAATTATAATTTCAGGATCGAAGATAAAGAACTCAGCGATGTGAAAGAGGGTGCGTTAGAAGATGCCGAGATCACCATCAAGACCGATACAGATACGTTCCAGGCCTTGGTCAGCGGTGAGATGAAAGCCATGGAAGCTTATGCCCGGAAGAAGGTTAAAGTTGACGCCTCTTTCACAGATATGTTGAAGATCAAGAATATATTCTGATCGGCATCTTATCTAGTGATAGAAAAAAGATACGAGAGGGACCGAAAGTATGTCCGAAGAGAAAGATTATTACCGGATGACCGTGGACGAGGTATTCGAAGAACTAGATACCTCAGAAGAAGGTCTCTCTCGGGAAGAGGGTAACAGAAGGTTGGAAAAATACGGTAAGAACGAACTCAAGGCGAAGCTCAAGACACCGAAATGGTTGATGCTGCTTTCCCAGTTCAAAGAATTACTCGTTCTTGTTCTGATCGTGGCGGGTATAATATCTCTATTTTTGGGCAGTTACCGAAACGCTATAGCCATGTTCATAATCGTCGTGGTAAATGCGGTCATAGGGTTCGCCCAGCAGTACAAAGCTGAGCAGATCGTTGACAAGTTGAGATCGCTGATAAAATCTCCTGCTAGAGTCAAACAGGACGGGGAGATGAAGGAGATCAGTCAAGATGAACTTGTACCCGGTGATTTCGTAGTGGTGGACGAGGGTGACAAGATACCGGCTGATATGCGTATAATAGAATCTTTCAACCTAAAGACGAATGATTTTTCACTCACTGGCGAATCCATGCCCCAGGAGAAGCACAGCAACGCCATAAAGGAAGAAGTCACGCTGGCCGACAGGGATAACATGGCCTATGTGGGAACGACAGTGGCCTCTGGAAATGCGAAAGGCATAGTCACTGCCACAGGCATGGACACCGAGATGGGCAAGATAGCGGACATGACCCAGGAGACCATTGACATAAAATCACCCCTCCAGGAAGAACTGGAAGTCTTAGCCCGTAACTTGACCCTAATTGTCATCTTCATCAGCGCTTCATTGTTCTTCATCGCTCAGTGGCAGGGATTGTCTCTGACCGTGAGCATGATATACGCCATCGGGATATCGGTTTCGTCTGTTCCCCAGGCGCTGCCGGCTCAGGTGACGGTTGCACTTTCTACTGGTAGTAATCGACTGGCCAACCGTAAGGCCGTGGTGAAGAATCTATCTTCTGTAGAGACACTCGGTTCTACCACAGTTATATGCACCGATAAAACCGGCACATTGACGAAGAACGAGATGACCGTTAAGAAGGCATGGTTCAACGGAAACGAGTACCAGTTCTCCGGTCTAGGATATAAACCAAAAGGCAGCATCCACGATGAGGAGGGAAATGAACTCACACAGGAGCAGATAAACGAGATAGAGATAATGATGGACGCTGCCACCATGGCGTCCAATGCCGAGATCCACGCTCCGGACGACGAGCACGACGGGTGGTATCCTATAGGGGATCCGACCGAAGCGGCTCTGGTCACAATGTCCACCAAGATCGGGACCCGCTCTAAGAAAGAGGACGAGGAGAACCCCGAGTTGATAGAATTCCCCTTCGATTCCGAGCGGAAGAGGATGAGTTCTATAAGGGAGATAAAGGAAAAGTACTCCGACGGAAAAGTAGCGAAAGCCTTCGAAGGCGACACCGAGGGCATGGTAGTTCTCGCCATGAAGGGAGCAACTGACAGCATCTTGGATATCAGCAAGCATATCTATAGGGACGGCGAAGCGGCTGAGATAACTGAGAAAGATAAAGAAGAGATCAGGAAAGTGAACGAAAAGTATTCCGAGAAAGCCATGCGTGTCTTAGCCATTGCATACAGACCTCTCAGGGCCGGCGGGAAAGATTACACTGAAGAAGAGGTCGAGAGGGACGTCATTTTCTTGGGACTTGTGGGTATGATAGATCCGCCCAAGGAAGGGGTGAAGGAAGCGGTTCGCGGCTGTCATGAAGCACACATACGGACGTTCATCATGACCGGCGACCACGCGATAACAGCCGAGGCGGTGGGGAAGGAGATCGGACTCTCTGGTGAGGATGATTCCTCTCCGGTGATAACCGGTCAGGAACTGAAAAAGATGTCAGATGACGAACTCGTCAAAGAGATGGAACACACTGATTCGTTGATATTCTCTAGAGTCGATCCAGAGGATAAACTCCGCATAGTCAATCTGCTTGAGGAAGAGGGAGAGATAGTAGCGGTGACAGGGGATGGTGTCAACGACGCACCTGCTCTGAAGCGGGCGCATATAGGTGTAGCCATGGGGGAGAAGGGTACTGATGTTGCTAAAGAGGCTTCGGAGTTGGTCTTACTCGACGACAGTTTCCCGACCCTGGTACACGCCGTTCGTGAGGGTAGAACGATCTATAACAATCTAAAGAAAACCGTTCTAGCTTCCATGACCACCAACGGGGCTGAATTGACAACAGTCTTAGCGGGTTTGGCGGCGATAGGACTGTTGGGTTGGGGAGCGTGGGCGATACCTATTTTAGTTATCCAGATATTAGCTATCGATCTTTTGGCAGAAGTGATGCCTCTCACGTTTTTGACCTACGATCCACCTTCCAAGGCACTGATGCAGTCACCGCCTAGAGATAGAGATGAGCACATCCTGGATCGGTTCACCTCCACGGAAGTGATCTTCTTCGGCCTTCTGATTGGTCTATTGGCTTTCGGAAACTTCTGGCTCTACATGTCCCGAGAGGGGATACCGCTTTCATTAGATGTCGAGAACATCAAGAACACCGTCCACGCTTTGGATTACGCAAAAGCCACCACCATCAGCTACCTCACCATAGCTTACTGCCAGTTCATGAACATCATGTCGAGGAGATACCAGTATACATCGATATTCAACAAGAACTTCTTCTCCAACAAGATAATACTTTACTCGATACTCGGTTCGATAGGCCTGGTGTTCTTGGGAGTCTACGGACCCGGCATCAGCGACTTCCTGGAGTTCGCCAACATAGGACTGGAGGGCTGGATTCAGGTACTGGCTGCTGCAGGTATATTCCTAGGTGCCTTCGAGGTGTTGAAGGCGATCAAGCGGTGGCGAAGGAACAGATGATCATCATATTTTGGATGTGACAAAGTTAAGCGAAATTGTTAGGGTATTTCCATGTTCGAAATATTTTGTGTCGGGCTAAAGAAAAGAATTATATTTCATTACTTCGTTGTAATAAATGTGACAAGCTGTTAGATTAAAGAAAAGGGCGAGATGATGTCAGAAGAATATTTTTCCGAGAGGGAGAAGAAGCATAAACAGATATTTATCATACCCTTCATGGGAGGCTGGCTTCCTACCATATGGGGCATTTTACTGTTGGGTGTTCATTTACAATCACTATCAAAAGTTTATCCTATCATCTTTGTGACCAACATTTTACTCCAATTGATAGTTTTACTCATTTTCGTAGTTTTCATTAAATATTACTCAAAAATAAGGGAAATTCATAGAAGGTTACTCGTAATGTCTTCCTTTGTATGTTGTTTTGGAGTTTTTTTTACTCTTCTCGGCAGTGCATGGAATATGTATGGATATGGCTACATTTACTACTGGTCACTTTTCATCTTCTGGACTGGAATCCTAGTATATGCGGTAATTTTTAACTTAAGAGACTGAAAAGGGGGTTATTATCTGGCAATTTATTTGCGTTTAGGGAAGACCCCGACACAAGGTCACTAAAAATATGCTAAATACTTCGGATCTATCTGAAATAAATCCTCGGCCTAACGGCTCACATAACTGGGTGCATATGTGCTTCGGGGTTCCGCTACGCTCACGACTTCGTATTATACCTCAGCACGTTTTACGTAATTATTGTGTAACTTGCATCAAGAAAAGAAGATTACAAAAAATTAAGTTTTCCTTATTCTTAGGAATAGAGGGCGATGTATACATTTGATATTTCAATCGATTTCTTTGTTTGTGATGTATCTATTGTATTTTCCTCTAAAGACATACAGTATTATCCCAACCATCAAAATAGAGATTCCAGCTAACCAGAATGAAATATCAGGGTGAAGAGTTAAGAAAACAAATACTTCTGCTAGAATAAACCAAACAAAGAATACGATCAAAGCCAATAAAAAAGCATCTACGAGATTAAAATTATAGATTGTTTTCGTATGGGGTGTCCTTTCCTTGTGTAAGATATACTTTCTATTCTTATAAACATTATTTATCCCGAATACAGCTCCTAAAAAAATCATAAACCATACGAAGCAAAAATATTGATTAACCTCGAACATCATTGCAAAGTCATTGTCACCGATTTCAATGTCTTCCTTCGATATATCTATATTTAATGAATTCATCAATAACGATTGGATTCTCTCCTTACTCTTATCAGAACTTTCTGAAAAACCTCCCCTATCGAAAGTGCTTTCATAATATAATGTGGAAGTCCCAGTAATTATGAGATCATTATTTTGATCTACCTTAATAGAGATATTATTCACATAATTCCAGTTGTTCGATCTGAGTATAACCTTATCGTAAGGTTTTTCAGATAATATCAAGTCGTCATCTTTTGATAGATTCTGGCAGATTTGTTCAAATGTCATGTTGTCCGTGTATTGGTTACTAACTGTAAGGTCGAAATACAAACCATCTTCTACCTTTCTGGGGAAGTAATAAGAATTTACAAAGATAACACTAATCAAGATTATAATTAGGACTGCTATACAAACGATAAAATATTTCTTCCAATCCATCTATTTTATAATGATTTTACCATTATATATTCTTTATTCTGTTGTTAAATCTCGCTAAAGTCACATAACTGGGTGCATATACGCTTCGGGGTTCGCTGAAACGCTCACCCAAATTGCTCCCTACGGTC
>JBNJFO010000103.1:0-5723 GCA_051746905.1 Thermoplasmatota archaeon | reverse complement strand
CTCTAGGGAACGAGATCGACGTGATAGATAATGAAAAATTCGAGATCGTTAAAAGGATCGAACACGAGAAATTCGAGTTCCCACACGGTATTGGTTTGACTAACGATGGAAAAAAGTTGTACGTAGCTTCTACCTACAGCAGTATCATCTTTGTTATCGATACTGAGAAGGACGAGATCAAGAACCATTTTCCCACGTACCAGGAACATTCACACATGATAACTTTCTCTTCGGACGGTAAAAAAGTGTTCGTGCCCAATATAGGCAGCGATAATATCACCGTGGTTGATGTTGAAAAAGAAAAAGTTGTCAATCACTTCCCGGTCGGTGAAGGGCCGGAAGGGACGGCCGTACATCCTGAAAGCGGTCTTCTTTATGTGGCCAACCAGAAAGACGGGACCTTGTACGTGATAGATCCGAAAGATTACGAGACCCTGTACAAGCGAAGACTAGGAACGACTCCTATACGTATCGTTTTCTCACCGGATGAAAAATACGCCTTCATACCCAACAGGGAATCGGACGACGTTTCCGTAGTACAGACGGATTTTGAAAGAGACGGCGAGATGGTCCCTTGGGAGATCAAGAGGATACCCGTCGGTGTGTGGCCGGGCGGGACCGTGTTCGATGAAAAGGGTGAGAAAGTATATGTGGCTAACAACAAGACCAACGATATCTCGGTCATCGATGTTGAAAACTTGGAGGAAGAACCCGAGAGGATAGATGCCGGTATCCATCCCGACGGGATAGCATATTTGAAGAAGTGATCAATCCACGGTTCTTGTTTTTTCGTAGCCCTCATCTAGATGCGATGGACCTAGAGTCTCGACCGTGAGGTATCTCCTGGTCTTTTACTGGTCCTATATTATTTCATCGTGACCCGATTTGAAATACGACTGTAAAAAATTAACTGATGTAAGATTTTCGGGCGTTTCATCGATCCTCTATATGATAATTAGGTGTATCTTCGGTGATCTCGACATTGTGTGGATGGCTTTCTCTCTTGCCGCCTTCAGTGATCCTGTAGACCTTGGCCTTTCTCATCTCTTCTATGGTTCGGGCTCCGAGATGACCCATGCTTGACTGGACACCGCCGGTGAGTTGGTGGATGACTTCTGAGAGTGATCCCTTGAAAGGTACGAGTCCTTCTACGCCTTCGGGAACGTACTCCTCTCGGCTCTCGAAATTCTGGTTGTACCTGTTCTTCTCACGTTTTTCTAAAGCTGAGATCGACGCCATACCTCTGTATTCCTTGTACTTCCTACCTCTTCTGAAAACTATCCTGCCGGGTGCTTCTTCAGTACCCGCTAATATGTTGCCGAGCATAAGACCATCTGCTCCCATGGCTAATGCCTTTGCCGCGTCACCGCTGTATCTGATACCACCGTCGGCTACCACTGAAACGTCTTCGTCTTTACTCTCTTTGTAGACGTTCTGTACAGCGGTTATCTGTGGTATGCCTATACCTGATACGATCCGTGTGGTGCATATCGAACCAGGGCCTATCCCGACACGCAGTGAATCTGCACCGGCGTCTATTAAAGACCTTGCGCCGTCTTCCGTCGCGACATTTCCCGACATGATATCTACTTTTAAACTCCCGTTGATATCTTCAGTGGCCTTGATGACGTTCTCCGAATTGCCGTGGGCCGTGTCTATGACTACCAGATCTACTCCTGCATCTACGAGTGCTTCCGCCCTGTCGTATTCATCCGGACCGACGGCTACTCCTACCATGAGCTGACCGTTCTCGTCCATGGTGGCCTTCGGATGGTGTTTCTTCTTCTCGATATCTCTTACCGTTATGAGACCCTGCATCATGCCGTCTTCGTCCACCAGTGGTAATTTCTCTATCTTGTTCTCGTTGAGTATGGATTTCGCCTCTTCCATGTCGGTGTCTGGAGATCCGGTTATAAGATCCGACGTCATGACGTCTTTAACTTTCTTGTTCAGCTCAGTCTCGAAACGGATATCTCTCTTGGTTACGATACCTATCAGTTTCCCCTCTTTCATGACTGGTAGGCCTGAGATGTTCTCCGTGTTCATGATCCGCTTGGCGTCCATGGCTTTTTTATCCGGTGTGATCGTGGTGGGGTTACGGATGATCCAGTTCTCCGATCTTTTGACTTTCTTGACCATCTCAATCTGATCTTGGATGCCTAGGTTCCTGTGTATTATCCCTAGACCGCCTTCACGTGCCATGGCGATGGACATCTCGGTTCCCGTGACCTTGTCCATGGGAGAACTGATGAACGGTTTGTCTAGAACTATATTTTCCGTCAGAGCTATAGACGTATCCAGGTCTGATCTCATCAGGTTAGTCCTACTGGGTGCGAGCAATATATCATCGAAGCTGAGTGCTGTTTCCATCTGAACCACTTTTTTACTCTTAAGCGTGACTTCTACTATTTAATACCGACGTTTTTTTTTGTTAAAAAATTAAAGACATTCTAGAACCTCTCCCTCTTATCGATCCAGAGACCTTTGTTGGCTTCTTCGAACATCTGGAGGGTTTTTCAAAGCGTTAGTACGTATATCAACTTTTCTTCCTCTTCTCCAACATCTCTTCTATCCTATCAGCTTCGTTCACTTTAGCCACTATCTTCTGTTTGCTTATGATGAACCACATTATCAAGATTATAGGCAGCATGATTATACCGAACAGCATGTATGTACCGTATGAACCCTGGAAAAACTCTGAATATAATATAGCGAAACCGATCGGTACGAACATTCCGACACTTATGAACACCATCATCTTTATGTTCTGCATCTCGTCGCTCCATTTGTCCGCTAGCTCCCTTTCTCTAGATGTGACCTCGATGGGTTCCCTGCTGATCTGATGCCCCATAAGAGGGGGTGGAAGTTCGAAACCTTGGGGTAATACTTTTTCTCCCGTCTTTAACTCATGTTCCACAGCGTTCTTGACCATATTCCTGGCTTTAGAGATCTTCGTCATGTAGGAGACTATTGCGAGTAGGGGCATGGGCAGGATTACGGAGATTATCAGTAATATCAAATTTTCCGTCGAACTGCCTACCGCTACGAGTATTAAGATCACCGCTAAGATTCCGAAGGATAAGTAGATGAGAGGTCTTTCGAGGTTCAATTTTTTACTCACATCCAACCAATCTTTTTTGGTATAATCTAGGAACTTGTTAGGATTGACTTCCTCACCAAATTCCTCCTCTTCCTGGATAACGCTGTAAGAACTTTTTTTGTCGGATTTCATCTCTCTTTTGGCCTGTATGGATTGAGCTTCCTTGTACTTCTTCATGTGGTTCATACCGTAGATTACTCCGAATATGGCAATAGCGCCTACACCGAAGGTGATCATCAGTAAGATGTTGACTGTTAGGATATTCGGGAACAGTAGGAACACCGGTTGGATTATGAATACCGGTACCAACGGTATGAAGAATTTCATCATGACCTTTGACCAACTCTGCTTGGCAAGGTGTTTGATCTCTTCCCATCGTTCCTCGTTGATGTAAGGCTCTTCAAAGTAAACTTTATCAAACTTACTCCCGAAGGCTTCTTTCATAGCCTCTTTCAACTTTCTGATATTTTTTTCACGACCAGGGTGTGAGAACAGTATCTTACCCACTTTCCCGTCGATGGTAGATACCTGGTATCCTATCTTGGTCATGGTTTCCTGTGGTTTATTGAAAAAATATTCGGGATGTATGGATCGTATCCGGTTAAGTTTTGCCTTCCTAGGCCACCCTTTAAAACGCTCCTGGTAATAGCTGGTAGAAAAATAGAGCGATTTCGGATCCAGTTTGACCTCTCTGAGCCCGAACATGATGAAAGATAATATCATCGCCCACAAGGTCGCTATGAAGAATATCATCATAGGTAGCCCCATGGATATCAGTAACTCCATCCGGATAAATAAATACAACATGAAAGAAATCATCCCGAAAACGCCTAAAGATCCCAACGATATCGCTTCGTCGTAGGGCAGTTTGTTCTCTTTAAAGTAAAAATTTCCGTCTTTATGTCTTTGTCTATCCATCTCAGACCAAAATGTCAATATGCCCATCAAGATGGCGCCTATCGCTACAAGCGGTAGGTAAAGAGGTGTGGACGGGGGTGATTGTATCTTCTTTTTCAAGACTCCGTTGGAATCGAAGATATATATCCTGTCTTCGGTGGTGATCGAGAACCTGTCTTCGGTAATATCTAGATCCCTCACCCATCCGTCTTCGTCATATCTCTTGGCTATCGATTCACCGTTCTCGAGGTCCCAGATCCTGAAGATCTGTGATCCCCCTGAACATATCAAGGATCGGTCGATGATAACCACGTAGTGGTTCATTTCTTTTAAATTCCTTTCGAATATGATATCTAATGTGGTTGTATCGTAAACTTCGACCTTGTTCCTGTAAGCTACGGCTAGGTCCTCGGAGAAAGAACAGTCGGTTATACCGCTCCTATTCGATACGTACGTTTTATTTTGGTCATCGAGGAGGTAGATCCCATGGTTCTTACTCCAAGCGGCTATCCTGTTGTCCGGTGAAACGGAGAAGCCGTGTATCCTATCTTCAGTATGGTTATAAGTGATCTGGCTGTTTTCTATCTTGACTATGCTTTCGTTACCGATCAATGCGTAAAGATCATCGGTCATATGGAGTTTGTCTATGGTGTTGTTGGCTGTGAAAACGGTCTCGGTACTCGTTCCGTCTAAGATTAGGATCTCACCGTCTTTTGTTCCGAGGTAGGTATTTCCACCGTTCGAGGTGATGGCTGTTATCTTGGATCTTGTGTCGGATACTCTCTCTCTTTCAGCGTTGGACACGTTCCAGGACTCGATCTGGTTATCGGATACGACTTGTAAACTTTGGTCTTCGATAGTAGATAGACGTGCGTCTTCGATCCTCGGTCTTCCCCACGGCAAGTATAATAATATCGCTGCGGTCATTATAAGAAAAACCATCACTCCAGCCGCTGCTCTAACTCGTTTCATCTAGATTCCCTACGAACGTGAACAGAAGAGTCTTATTTTGTTTTTTCGATAAATATGACGGTGGACATTTTACATCCGATAGCGACAATATAATAAATGACTTTATAATATACAATAGAGGAAAAGATGAAGTTATGATATACAGCTCTCTCTGCTGACCCCCTATTTTGAGTTACACATTTATGTATAATACAAAATTGCATAAATGTAAAGGAGAAAGAAGACAGAGAGCAATATTTCACCTACAGCCTCGCTGGCGGTTCCGCGTTGGAAACCGAGTTTCCACTTGATCGTGAGGTCTATGACCGAACGAGTGTGAGAACGTAGTTCTTACTACTCACAAACTGTAAGTTTGCTCCCGCTCCCGAACCACCGGCTCGGAGAGCGGTCCATCAAAAATTGTGTAGGGTCTGTTGGTTGGTGGCAAGATTCTGCTGTACTTTATCTTGTGGTGGTGTACATCTTTATCATGAGCAAAAAATCTAAGACTCTTGCCTATCGATCCAAAGCCTCATCGATCTTTTTTAGGTCTATACAGGTGAGATCATCAGCTGAAAAATCGTCTTTGAAGGACCTAGCGAAGAGAACGAAACTCTCTTTCCTATTCTCGTTTTTCCATCTTACTTCGCCCTTCTTTTCTTTTAACTTGTTGTAGAGTGATCTAGCGTTTATATCTTCAGACCACTTGCATTCTCCGAACATGATCTCGTTCTTATCTTCGTCTACTGCGACTATGTCTATCTCTTGCTGTTTA
>JBNJFO010000102.1:0-5766 GCA_051746905.1 Thermoplasmatota archaeon | reverse complement strand
GTTAGAACAACGAACATCGTGAGTTGTTCTGACGCAAACCCCGCTCCCGACATTTCTTTTTTTTCTAGATTAGTTAGTAATTAGGCTGCGGGTTCATGAGCAAAGCTTTGCTTTGCGAGTAGTTAGAACAACGAACATCGTGAGTTGTTCTGACGCAAACCCCGCTCCCGACATCTTTCTTTTTAAAAAAATCATCCGTCTAACTTATCCAGCGCTTCGATGGCCCTCTCCTTCCACAACTTCATCCCGATCCTATCGAACATCTCGAAGGCTCGGTCGTAGTGCTCTTTCGCTTTCTGGATGTCGTCTATCTCTTCGAACAGTTCTCCCAATCCGAAGTGTGTCTTAGAGAGGTTGATATCGTCCTTGGTTTTTTGGAATATCTGGAGAGCTTCTTCTAGGTAACTTTTAGCCTTTTCCTGTTCACCCTTCTTCTGATATACATCCCCGATGAGTTTCTTACATTCACCTCTCTCCATACGCATATCGATATCTTCACACATCTCATCGGCTTTGGAAGCGTATTCCAAGGCTTCGTCTAGATCATCCCTGCGAAGCATAAGCTCTCCCAACCCTCTGTTTATCAATATCGATTGATGGGTGTCCCCGATCTCCTCTGCTATCGCGATACTCTTTTGAAAATGGTCTTCAGCTTTATCGAGTTCTCCAGAATACAAATACGACATCCCTAGATTGTCCAGAGAATAGCACACGTCGGGCTTGTTACCGATCTCTTCATCTATCCTCAGACCCGCCTTGTGATGTTCGACAGCTCTCTTAAGATCTCCTTTCTCCCTGTGAACGTAACCGAGGTTGCCCCTCGCTCTGGATATCCCCCTTTTCTCCCCTATCTGTTCGCTCAGATCGAGTGCCTTCTGCAGGTATTCTAGTGAACTGTCCAGGTTTGCCAGATCGTAATATATCAAGCCCAGGTTGTTCAGCGAATTCGCCACATTGTACTTCGAGCCGATCATCTCTGATATCTCTATGCTGCGCTCTGTCAGTTCTAGCGCTTCTTCCAACCGTCCTATCTCCCAGTAAACTATAGCCAGGTTGTTCAAGCTGGCGGATAACCCTTTCTGATCTTCTAATCCATCCCTTTTTTCTAGAGCACTTTTCAGGTGTTTAATCGCCTTCTCCGGCTTGTTGACATCTGAAAAATAAGTTCCTAAGATATGTTCCATCTCTGCGGTCGTATCATCATCGCCCAGCTTTCCAGCCAAAGAGAGTGCTTCCTTGAGTATCTTCTCCGATCTCTCGTAATCACCCAGTACGAGATGATTCCATCCGTAGGTCCCCATCAACTCTACTTTCGGGATGAACATGTCTTCTTCTATCTTTTCCAGCCATCCTTCGCAGATCGAGTTGCCCTGCTCGTGATCGCCCTTTTTATCGTAAACGCTGGCCAGCTGGTTTATGATGTGGGTCTTTTTCGGTTTTCCTTCGGTGAGTTCTAGCGCTGAACTGTAGTGTTCGATGGCATCTTCAAATTCACCTATAGTCGAGTAGATATCGCCCAATCCCTCGTGAGCCCTCCTTTTGATCTCCGACTTATCGGCACATCCCAGGGCTCTTTGGAAATATTCTGCAGCATCTTGGTTGGAGAAGTTCTCCTTAGAACTTTCACCCAGATCTACTAGGTGTCTTCCGGCTCTACCGTCCCCGGCTTTGAAAAAGTGTTTAGCTATCTTCTCTTTCACTTCGAGTTCATCGGGGTCGAACAAGCTACCGTAGGTTTCGGCGGTGATCTTGTGGTACTCTTTCCTGAGTTCTTCCATCATACCATCGTATAGAACGTCTTTGACAAGGTGGTGATCGAAACGGTATTTCTTTTCTAAGGAGTGTATGAGTTTGTGGGTCTTCTCGATCTTGTTGAGGTTGCGTAAGAGTTTCAACCTGTTGATCCCTGTGATATCTCCCAGTACTTCGGATTCGAACTCGTCTCCGATTATACTGGCACATTCGAGGATATCCTTCTGTTCTTTTATGAGTCTGTCCAGCCTTCTCACGACTATGTCGTATATCTTGGACGGGATCTGGAGGTCCTCAACGTCCTTTTCTATCGTCCAACCGTCCTGATCTCTTTTTATATGGCCCTCGTCGACGAGGAGCTTCATCATCTCGAAGATGAAGTACGGGTTACCGCCGCTTTCATTGTGGATCTTATCGGTGAACCTTTTATCGATATTCACTCCCTCCAGCATATCATCTACGAACTTCTCGGTCTGGCCCCTGGAAAAGCGCTCGACCTCGATCTCTTGGAAGAGCGATTCACGGCTCATGTTCTGCATGGTGGTTTTCAGGGGATGTGATTCGTTCTCTTTGATCTTCAAAAGATCTTCTGGTCTGTAAGTGCCGACTATCATCAGGCGGTTATCTCTGGTGTTCCTGGAGAGGTAATGTAAGAGTGATAGGGTCGTGTGATCGGACCACTGGAGGTCATCTAAGAAAAGCAGAACCGGCCGTTCGGTGGATGACCGCTTAAGACCCAGGAGTACGTTGTCGAACAGGTTCTCCTTCTTGATGTCGGAATC
This sequence comes from Thermoplasmatota archaeon, assembly GCA_051746905.1. Taxonomy (GTDB): domain Archaea; phylum Thermoplasmatota; class Thermoplasmata; order Halarchaeoplasmatales; family Halarchaeoplasmataceae; genus CAZFVW01. The sequence continues at coordinate 3,232 of JBNJFO010000102.1, read as the reverse complement.
ATCTACCAGGTACTTACCTTCGTATTTTCCCGAATCGATGAACCAGTCCAGGTCTTTCTGGAATCTCTTGACGCTGGAGACTTCGCCGTCCCATGGTCCGAGTTCATCTTTGATATCGTAGAGGGTTTTCCTCATATCATCTATCAGGAACTCGCTGCTTGACCCCTCTATGACCATGGCCAGGGAGAGATCACCGACTGTCTGGATGATGATATCGTGGCCGCCGTATGCGATGGAATTTAATGAGCTGTCTTTTTCTTCCCCCATGAACGAGAGGGAGTCTTTGACGAAATTCTGAACTGCGCTGAGCATGGATGCGAAGATATCGGCGTCCAGTTCGGTTTTCTGTCTCTCGGTTTTAGCGATGAGTAGACCGGAGGCGGTGATCAGGTATGCCGAGATGACCTTGGGTGGAGGATCCTGGGATATGAGGTGGAGAAGGTCGGCGTTCCTGAGCGCTTCTTTGAAAGGTAGTAAAGGTTCCAGGTTATCCGCCAGGCATCGTCCTTCCAAGATCTTGGTATCGTTCTCTTCAGCTAGATGTTTCAGCTCATCTACTATCTTAGTCTTACCGATACCCGCTTCACCGGAGATGAAAACAGTGGAGCCTCTGCTCTGTAAAGCGTCGTTAAGATGATCTTTTAAAATCTCCATCTCTTCCCGCCTACCGATGATGCTGGGTGCGGCGAGAGGAGTTCCTTCTTCCATGGTTTCTAAGAGTGGGCAAGATATTAATCTTTTACCTCGGGTTCGAAAATATTAATAGGTTCTAGGTCGTTCGGGTGGACGGTGTATATGTCGCGAAAGCTCTATGGATTGATGATTGTTGTTCTAGCCGTATCTATGATGGTATTTCCCGCGGTCGAGGGCAGTGAGACCAAGATGAACGATATATACCTGGAGCCGGGGGAATTCATCGAGGAACAACTTTACCTGATATCTAAAGAGAGCGAGGTACACATGAACGTCAGCTCTACAAGGCCCGTTGATGTTTATGTGATCGACGACAGGAACTTCGACCCGTATTCAAGCGGATATCAAAATTGGTCTAGAGCCGACTTTTCACGGGAAGGGATCTTGGAGCTAAATGAGAACTGGACCAAGACCGATGATAAGGACTACTATTTCGTGATACATAACAGCGGGAACGATACCGCGGTGGTGGATTACAGCTACACGGATACTTTCGGAGAAGATATCGAGGATATCTTGGAATCTTTTTCCATGCTCTGCTTCGGTTTGATCGCGGTGGTAGTGATCGTGATAGTCATCATAGTGATCGTGGTGATCTACGTGGTGGTCAAGGGCGGTAAGGATAAAGAACGGCAGTATTACCCTCCACCTCCAATGTGATGTTTGGTATGGTTTTAGTTTATATTTTTTGATAAATCAGTTATCTTTATATACTATATATGATTAGATTGTAAATAATGCGTCTAAACATACTAAAAGAACTGAGATCGGTGTTGTTGGAGAGGGTCTCTTTAGATTCGTTACCTGATCCAGTATGGAAACGCAGCGCCGCTCTCAACACTTGGGGTACCAACGCCATCGAAGGGTCTACGATAGGATGGAATGATGCTGAAAAGATACTGTTCGATGGGAAGACTCCCAAGGATAAACCCGTGAGGGATGTTAGAGTAACGGTTCAGCACGAGGAAGCTTTCCGTAGTTTGATAGATCGTATCGGGGAGATAACTCTTGAAACTGTTCTAGAACTCCATGAAGATGTGTTCAGAGGTGTGTTGGATGATGCTGGCAGATGGAGAAGGGTTAACGTCCGGATAAGAGGGGCACGATTCTCGCCACCTAGGATGGAGAAGGTTAGGGACGAGATGATGGGATGGGTTCAAGAGTATCGTGAAAGGGATGTAGAAGGTGAAGAGACTTTTTCTTTAGGTGCGTGGATGCATTATCGATTCGAAAATATACATCCCTTCAGCGACGGGAACGGAAGGGTGGGTAGGTTGGTCTTGAACCTGCACTTCATGGATAGAAATTGGCCTCCAGTACATGTACTGCCCGAACACAGAGATGATTACATAAAAGCACTGAATGAATACTCCGACGGGGATCTTGATAGTTTGGAGAGTTTTTTGAAGGAGAGGATGGGGGCAAGCTTGGTGGAACTTTTGGACCAGGTTGGTACGGAGAAGGACGAACTGTTATCCTTGGACGAGATATCAGATCACGTTCCATACGATGATAAATACCTAGCTCTCAGGTGTAAGCAGGGTGAGATACCTGCCTTGAAATCGGGGCGGGAGTGGAGGACGAGTTCGAGGGCTGTTAGTTCCTACATCGATGAAGTGGGTAGGAAGTGAAACTGTTTTTTTGTGATCAGGGGCGTTTTTTGTTATAGTTGGTCAGACCGTAGATGAGCGATATCGAAGATATGATGATGACGACAGCTAGTATGGTCGTGCCGGGTGTTTCTTTTTCTGGTTCGCTGTTCGTGAGGGTGAGGGTTATGGGTCTGTCGGTGAGGGTAGCTCGGATTGTTCTTGAATCTTCCGTTATAGTGACGTCTTTGAGTCCTTGGGAGGATATGAACCTGTAGTCAGTTGGACAGGTTATCTCGTAAGGGGTGCCCGGGTCGTTGAAAGTGTTGTCCGTTTTTATCTCGTGGGTGGTGGATTTCGCTTCTGGGAAAACTACCGTCCACTCCGTCGCGATGGTGAGTGGTTCGGTGCTTTGGGTGCTGCCTTCCGCGTTATCGATCTTGTATTCGATCTTGTCATAGTATCCTCTAGAGTCGTCTAGAAAATAACTGCACCGAGGTTCGGTTAGGAGACTGTCTAAAGTTCCTTTGTATTCGTTCACTTCGTTCTCCGTTACGAAACCGTCGCTGTCGTTCCACTCGTCTATATCTTCCCTCACACTTGATGCGTTTTCTCCGCTGTAGTCTGTATAGACGAGTATCTTCATCCTGGTGAGCGATGTCATCTCGGATTCCTGTCCGTGTTCTATATCTGCTGTTGCGAGCGGCAGAGATACGAGTAAAACTACAACGATATATATGGATATCTTGCAGATATTCAACTTCAGATCACCTTCCGATATATCATCGCGGTAGGAGTAAATATATTTTACGTGTTTTTTGAATGGGGCGGGTTTATTGGCTGTGTGTTTTGTGGATGCGTTTGGTAGTTTTTTGATGTAGAAGGGGGTCTGCCAACGAACCCCACCCTACGTTCCCTGTGCTGGCTCGAACCCGTTGGAATAAAATTCC
>JBNJFO010000101.1:0-5775 GCA_051746905.1 Thermoplasmatota archaeon | reverse complement strand
AAAAAATTGGATGAAGAAGCAAAATACGAGAAGAAAGCGTTAAGACAGGAATCCAAGATACAGAAATACAAAGATAAGATAGCAAAGCATAAAGAAGACATAGCAAAACTCGATGAAAAAATACGAAAAGCAAAATCTAAAAAACGGGAATATATGAATAAATCTCAGAAAGAATGAAAAAGACGATAGTAACAAAAAAAGGAAAGAGGGTTCAAAGCCATCTCTTTTTCCTGAAATAGATGACCATTATTATCCCGACAATTAGCATGACGACGATAGCAGCGGGATATCCATAAGCCCAGTTGAGTTCCGGCATGTTGAATGGTGACACATCAGGGTTGAAATTCATACCGTAGATCCCTGCGATGAAAGTCAGCGGGATGAAGATCGTTGCGATTATGGTGAGTACTTTCATCACCTCGTTCATCCTGTTGCTGATACTGGACATGTAAAGATCGATCATACCAGAGAGCATATCTCTGAAAGTTTCTATTGTATCGATCACCTGGATAGTGTGGTCGTAAACATCTCGAAAAAAGATGTCGCTAGATTCTTTTATCAGTTGTGTGTCACCGCGGGTCAAAGAATTTACCACATCTCTAAGAGGCCATACTGATTTTCTTAGATAGATCATGTCTCTTTTTAGAGAGTGTATCTTGTACAGTATCTCCTCTTCCGGCTCATCGATGAGCCCCTCTTCTATGTCTTCAACTTCCTCTCCTATCTTCTCTAAAACCGAGTAATAGCTGTCGACGACTGCATCAAGAAGGATATAAGCCAGATAATCTGCACCTCTCTTCCTGACCCTTCCTTTCGCTGTCCTTATACGATCACGGATCTGGTCGAACACGTCCCCTTTTCTTTCCTGGAATGATATGAGATAATTCTCTCCCAAAACCATGCTGACCTGTTCAGCATCCACTCTCCCTTCTTTTTTATCGTAATATATCATCTTAAAAACTATGAAGATATGGTCGTCGAAGTCTTCGAACTTTGGCCGCTGTTCAGTATTCAGAACGTCTTCTAAAAGAAGAGGGTGTAGTTCGAATATCTCTCCTATCTTCTCTATTTTATCGACTTCGTGGATCGCTTCAACATTAATCCAAGATACCGTTGGAGATTTTTTCAATTCTTGAAGGACACCTATATCTTTTATCTCCTTATCGGTGTACTTTTTTTCGTCGTAGTCCATCAAAGTGATCCTCATATCTTGTGCCTTTCTTTCTCCGACATGGATCAAAGACCCCGACGGTTTACCCACTTTTTTGCTCATCTTTCGGATATTCAAATATGATCACCTCTCTTACCTTCTTTTCATAGTTATACATAGATATAATATTTCACATATATGTATTTATTCGAATAGAGAACCCACTTTCACCCTTTTCACAACCCCCTCCTAATCTTTCTTTTATATACTTTACAAGGTATCAACTAGATGTGAAGCAAATGGAAGAACAAGACGCTCACTATACATGGAAAGAAGTATACCGTAAATACGGTTGCGATATACGATACGATGAATAGATAAGCATTCAATATCAGGATAAACCAACTCCTATCCCTTTGGGTATTCCTCATGACGGAAGATAAAGAAGGGCTAAAAAGAGCGGGGATATATCTGGTAGGTTCGGGGCCTATCAGATGATTCCTTTTCCTTTTTATTTTCCTTTTTATAATTGTAAATATGATATGATTATAGGTAAATATGTAAACAAAAGTATTAAATAAAAGACCATAAGGTTTAATTATACGAAACTTGATAGCCCGTGAACCCTAGTGATAATCGTCGAAAGGAGTAACGTCTTAAATATGCACTCTTTTCGCCGTGTGGGATGATAAAATAGTAATTTTGAGGTGTTCAAAATGAGCGTACAAGACAATATAAAACAGGTATGTAATATGTTGGATGAGATCAGCGAAGACAACTCTATTCCACGTAACATCAGGAACGGGGCTGAGGAATCAAAAAAATTGTTATTGGAGTCCGACGACGACCTCGACGTCAGGTTAGCCTCCTCGATATTCAAGATGGAAGAGCTCGCTGATGATCCGAACATCCCTCTGCATGGTAGGACTCTGATCTGGAATATAATAAGTCAACTAGAATCTGTAAAAAGAGAGCACGATTAGAAAGATAGAAAGATAAAACCCTCTTTCTTACATCGACCCTTAATTTTCTCTCTCGATCATTCTCATTCTTCAGAGAGATATTCTTCGAAAGATCTGTTACCATAGATCACATCACACAGAACTTCAGGCAACTCTGAGATAGGTCTTCGGATCTGTTCTGTTGATCTGATATCCCTTACGGTCACAGTATCATCATCCATAGTATCGTAATCCACTGTTATACAATATGGCGTTCCGATCTCGTCTTGTCTTGCATATCTCTTACCTATAGAACCGCTCTTATCCCAGAACATCCGATAGGTCTGATCGAGAGTTTCAAAAACTTCTCTAGACTTTTCTGGTAAGCCGTCTTTCCTCACAAGCGGGAACACGGCGGCTTGATAGGGCGCCATCCTGTCCGGTAGATCCAGCCAATCTCTATCGTCGCTCTTGAATCCATGATCCAACAAGCTCCAGATGTTCCTATCGACTCCGAAACTCAGTTCGATGACGTGTGGTATCTTCCTGCCCTCATCGGTCGGTATCGACATCTTATTCCCGGATTCTTTCTGATGTTTTGAAAGGTCGTATTCACCGCGGTAATGTAATCCAGATACTTCTTTCCAGCCACCTAATGTTGAAAAATCGACCTCTACATCAAAATGGATCTTGTTGTAGAAAGCTCTCTCTTTCTCACCTAGCTCTCTCATCCTGACTATGGACTCGTCCAGTTCCATCACATCGGTGTAAAATTCATACATCTTCAAAAGATGGTATCTGTAGAAATCGGGCAGGTCATCCATTTCGTCAACATGCACACTTTTTGTTTTCTCCCACCCTTCTCTGAACATGTTGATCTCGCGCTTTTCCGATGCTTCGTACTTCTCCTCAAAAAATTCACCATGGATCTCGGGTACGAAAAATATCTGGAGCTCTGCCTGGGTGAACTCTCTCAACCGATAAACGCCCTGCCGGGGAGATATCTCGTTCCTGTAAGCCCTATCTATGGTTGCTAATCCCATGGGCATCTTCTTACGGAGCGCCCTGAACTCCCTGCTGAAGTTTATATAGGTTCCTTGAGCTGTTTCCGGTCTCAAGAATCCTTCTCTATCGCCGGTGGGACCGATCTCCACGGAGAACATCATGTTGAAGTCTTCCGGCTCTGAAAAAACACCTCCGCAGCTGGGACATTTCAAACCGATCTCGATTATCTTCTCTTCGACATCCTTCTTGCCCATCCACTCGGCGTTCTCACCGGTCTCTTCCTCTAAAAGTGTATCTGCTCGATAGGAGGCACTACATCTTTCACAGCCTATCAGAATATCCGAGAACTGGTCGACGTGGCCCGATGCTTTCAGGACCCTGTAGGGCATGATGGTTGGGGTGTATATCATATGGTAGTTCTCATCCAGCCCCAGAAAATAATCTTTCCAACAATCATCCCAGTTATCCTTCAACCTGGCTCCGAGATGACCGTAATCGTAAAAACCTGCCTCTCCGCCGTATATCTCTGCACTCTGCCAGATATAGCCCCTTCTCTTACACATCGACTCTAGATCTTCTTTATCGGCCATCTAAATCACTCAGACTATCGCTGCTATTAGGTCCAGCTCGTAGACCATGGTCTCTAATTTATCCATCTCATCAACGATGGGTAGCTGACCGTAATCATACCGTCTCATAATCTTGGCTGCTTCGTCGGCTTTGGTTTGGTCGAACACGACTTTTGGGTCCTCTACCATAGCGTCCTTGGCCCTTATACTCGGTAATTCTATCTTCGATTCTTCATAATAAAGCTTCATGACATTCCGAAGGCCCTTCCAAGACCAAGAATCCTCGTCATCACCCAATCCCAATTCAGATATGACTATTTCACCGTTGACTTCTGAAAGATCGAATAGGTCTCTATCTGTTATTATACCCGTAAGCATGGCATCACCGTCTACCACCGGGAAAGCGTACAATCCAGTAAGTTTCATGGCTTGAAGAACCACCTTTATCGGCGTATCTTCGTATATCGGTACGCAGGGTCTCCTAGCAGCTTCTCCTACGGTCACATCCGGCTTTAATTCTTCTATATATTCCAGCATATCTGCAGTGGTTATTATACCGACACATCGATCGCCGTTCTCTTTTACAGGTATGTAATGGATGTTTTCCTCTACGAATATCCTGGCTGCTTCTTCGAGATCATCATCTTTGGACAACATGGGATAATCATTCTTGTATATCATCGCCAGCTGTTCTTCTTCGGGATTGTTGAAAAAATCGTGTCGGCTTACGAAACCTTTCAGCACCCCGTCTTTCACGACAGGAACCCCTGTCAATTCGTTCTTTATCATCAAGTTGATAACTTTTCTCCTGTTGTTCGGTAACTTCGCTACGATCGGATCTTCAGTCATCAAGTCTGCAACTTTTTCCATATCTATTCCTCCTCTATCCTGACCACCATCACGGGACATTTCGCCTGCCTTATGATTGTCTCGGATGTGCTTCCCACCAGTAAACGGGAAAGCCCTGAGCGACCGTGGGTTCCTATGACTATCAGATCGTGATCCTCGCTTTCTTCTATTATCGTTTTGGTAGGTTCGCCGTGTACAATGCTTTTCTCCATCTCAACCCCGAGTTCCTCAGCCTCTTCTTCGATCTCATCTAACAACTCGTTACCTTTGGCTTCCATATGACCCCTGAGTGTAGTTATCAATTCATCTGGTGGTACATCTCTGAACGTGGAGGTGTCCACAACGAATAATATCGTAACTTTTGCCCCTAACAACCTTGCTAGGGATAGACCTTTATCTATCACTTTCTTGTTCGCTTCCGACGCGTCTGTTGGTATGAGTATGCTTTCAAATTCTTCCATTTTACCACTCAACTATTTCTTTGATTTCTTTCGCAGAGGAACGTGTGACCAATTCGTAACCGGTGTCTCCTTGGCAGGGTTCCATTATCAAGTAATGATCTGCATCCTGGTGTACTTGAATATCATAAGGGTAATTTAAAGCTTTTCGAGGATTCAAGGTCGCCATCTTCAAAATCTCAATAGCCGGGACTCCTCCGTTCTTTTTAGCCACCCTATATGCAGACTTCATCTCTTTGAACATATCCGGGTCGGCCAGCATGGCGTTATCCGTTCCCATTGCTAAGGTAACTCCAGATCTTAACATCATGGGTATATCCGGCATCTTATTGAAGTAGATGTTTGATCTGGGGCAGATGACGATCGGTACTCCCATATCAGCGCATGCTTCAAGATCATCCATATCTGCTTCGAGCATATGGACCAGATGGTGAACATCCATATCAAGTATCTTACCGATAGGCTCTCTTTCATCCTCGCTGCAGTGCATGGCGAAGGGTTTTTCCATATCTCTAGCTGCTTCAGCGACCTTTATCAGTTCATCTTCTTCCCAATCCCGGTATGAACTGACACCGATACCATCCGAGTCAGTGAGCAATCTATCGAGTTCATCTTCATCAAATCTCCTCTCAGCGGGCCGGGCCATCACTTTAGCTTTTACTGCATCTCCAAATAATCCTACAGCCTCCCGTATCAAACTCAGACCTTCTATCCCCCCTTCTCTGAACTCGATAAGATCCCTTATACCGTTGTTCAACATATTCAGGAAGTAACCCCTCATGGCTTCGATCTTTTTCGTCGTC
>JBNJFO010000100.1:0-5843 GCA_051746905.1 Thermoplasmatota archaeon | reverse complement strand
TTCACTGTTTTTGTAGCTGCAACAGAAAGAAAGAAAAACAGAACGATACATGACATCCCCTATAATTTCATCAAAATCGATAAGAAAAAGTTTTTCGGTTATGAAAAATATGCAGTCGCATCTTCACAGATCAACATATCCGTCCCTGAAAAAACGATCATCGATTCTTTAGATCATCTGGAATATTCAGGAGGAATAATTGAAGTAGTAAAAGGGTTGAATGAAAAAAGAGACGAATTAAATATAGATAAGATGGTAAACTATGCAGTAAAGATAAACAACGGAGCTGTTGTGAAAAGATTACACTATCTAATGGATTTTCTAAATTTTGATATACCCAATGATGTAGAAAACAAGTTGATAAATAATTATTCAGATTCTTACTCGCTTCTGGATAATACTTTATCAGATAAGGGTAAGTACCGCTCTAAATGGAAACTTAGAATAAATATAAAAACACAAGATTTATTGGAGGAAGGATATTGAATTTGCCGAAGGTCGTTAGTAACTCATCTCCATTGATACATCTTTCAAAGATAGGCCTTTTGGACATTTTAAACGAATTATTCAACGAAATTATAGTCCCCGAAGCTGTTTATGACGAATGCGTCGTAGAAGGCGGTGGCAGGAAAGATGCAGAAAGTATAGAAAAAGCGGAATGGATAAAAACAAAGCCCATTAAAGAAGAACATCTTGACCTAAAACGGGCTTTTTTAAAAGATGTAGATGAATCTGAAGCAATCCTTTTAGCCATCTAGGAATCAGCAGACCTTATCTTATTGGATGAATACGATGCTAGAGAATTAGCTAGTAATCACAGTCTCAAAGTAACAGGAGCCATAGGTATTTTACTAAAAGCTAAAGAGATTGGTAAAATACAGAACCCTGTAGATCACCTTATAATTTAAGAGAATCCGGTTTTTGGATCAATGAGGATCTTTACGAAAAAGTGTGCACACGATTAGACAGTAATTAGAGTAAATATTTCCTCATCATTTCCTTCACCTCTCTATTATTTTTCCCTAAAGTCCCGTGATAAAGGACTATAGACGAAGAAAATGTAACTTTACAGTAAAGCCTGACGCCTTTTCAGATACCTTTCAAGACAAGCTTTACTGGAAAATAAAAGAAATCCCAGCAGCTACTCTCTTCTTTCCAACTGTATAAAACTCCTGATTTCATCCCATCTATGCAATTACATTAACAATCCTCCATCGTTTAAAGATAAATCGAAAATAGTATATAACGAATGACCTTCTGAGATAGAGTAATATGGTGAACAGAAAAGTGATAATAGGTCTGGACGGAGTACCATACGACCTCATAAAAGCCCTCGCAAATAAAGGTGATATCCCAAATATATCTTCTTTGATCAAAGAAGGCTACTTTTCGAAGATGAGGGCAGCCATCCCAGAAGTTTCAAACGTGAACTGGTCTAGTATCGTCACGGGCAAAAATCCAGGCGAACACGGAATATTCGGTTTCACGGAACTTATACCAGGGACTTACTCAGTTTCCTTTCCGGACAGGCGCGCCCTTAAAACGGATCCCTTCTGGACAGACGGAAACAATAGGTATGTCATCCTGAATGTTCCCGCGATGTACCCCGCACCTGAGATTGATGGGTACTTTATATCTGGATTCGTTTCTCCAGAACTTAAAAGAGCTGTCACTCCCAGCAGTGAGCTAAAAAATCTAGAAGAAATTAATTACAGAGTTGATGTTGACTCTGAAAAAGCACACAAATCCAAAAGTCTCTTCCTGGATGAACTGTTCGAAACACTAGAGATAAGAGAAAAAGCATACAGACACTACTGGGAAAAAGACTGGGATTATTTCATGCTTGTCTTCACCGGAACTGACAGGTTAGAACACTTCCTTTTAGACGCCTACCATGATGAGGAACATGAACATCATGATAGATTCATCCAATATTTCAAAGAGATCGATCGGATAATCGGAGATATAGTCGATAAGATGAACGAAGAGGACAGGTTGATGATGCTCTCCGATCACGGTATGGAACTGATAGAACAGAACGTTAACGTTAACAAGGTCCTGGAAGACAACGGATTACTTACTTTAGGAGATAAACCTAAAAAAAGATATAAAAACATACAGAGGGGAACAAAAGCATTCGCGTTAGATCCTGGAAGGATATATCTGCACAGGCAGGACAGATATCCTAGAGGGGAAGTAGAAGATGGCGAGGGGATAATAGAAGAGATTATCGATATCTTTCAAAACCTAAGATATGAGGGAGAGAATGTCATCAAAGAGGTCCACCGGAGAGATAAAATATATCACGGAAAGCAGAGCTATAAAGCTCCTGATATAGTCCTGACACCCAATGAAGGATTCAATCTAAAAGGAAGCGTGAAGTACGAGGCCGTTTATGAGCAAAATATATTTAATGGCAAGCATACTGAAGATGATGCTTTCATTTACTGTAATAATCTAACTCCACCGAAAAACCCCACGGTGGAGGACGTAAGAGGGTTAATAGAGCGTGATGAAAATGAGTGAAAAACCACATAATGCGGATAGAACTTGCTGGAACTGTCCCGCAGCTAAATTTAAAGGCAATGTAGATTTCAGAGGTTGCGGTCAATCTAGAAGGATAGTACCTAAAGGCGAAGATAAGCAGCTGATGATAGAGTGTAAAAGAAGACCGGAACTCGGTCACTTCGAGCCTTCGATCACTTTCGAACAGTGTCCTGAATGGATAATGAACGAGCATGGCTATATGTTGGAAGATATGAGGGTGATGATCCTCGGCATGGATGGATACTTGGGCTGGACTCTAGCACTCAAACTGGCAAACATGGGTTTCATGGTCAGCGGTCTCGATAACTACACCAGAAGGGACTGTGTGATGGAGAAAGGTTCACACACCGTCGTACCGATCCCCAAGATGACCAGAAGATTGGAAGCCGCTAGTGAAGAATTGGGTGTGAGGCTCAACTACAGACGTATAGACCTCAACGACATGAAGAAACTGAGGGAGTTCATAGATGAGATCAAACCTGAATCTATAGTTCATTACGCCGAGATCCCGTGCGCGCCCTACTCCATGGTCGATGCCGAGCACGCGATAGAGACACAAAGGAATAATGTTTTAGGGACTTTGGGTTTACTCCACATAATGCGGGACGTCGTTCCGATGACATCACTATTGAAACTCGGAACCATGGGAGAGTATGGATCTCCTTTAACAGGCAGACCTCTTTTCGAAGGTCTTTTCCCGAACGACGCTGTACTCGAATGGGATGATAGAGAGTGGAGTATGGGCGGAGAGATGACTCCTAGAGATCCGCACAGTTTTTATCACGTTTCCAAAGTTCAGGATACTTACAACGTTTACGAGGCCTGCAAGTATTGGTGGTTGAGGTCTTACGATATCATGCAGGGTGTTATCTACGGTGTCCACACCGATGAAGTAGCTGCACACCCGGACCTAAGAACTCGATTCGATTACGACGAGTGGTTCGGAACTGTAGTTAATCGTTTCGTTACTCAAGCGATTGAAGGTATTCCTCTCACGGTCTACGGTGAAGGCGAGCAGATCAGAGGGATGATCGCTCTAGAAGACGCGATGGAATGTATGATCAGATTGATAACCTCGCCACCTGAACCCGGACAGTACGATGTAGTGAATCAGGTTTCCGGACTCCATAAGATCAAAGATGTTGCTGATACCGTTGGAAGAGTGGCAAATGAAAAATTCGACTTAGACGTGGAAATACAGAGACTTGAAAACCCTAGAGTAGAAGCTGAGAAGCATCCGATGGAAGTCGTTTCTAGAAAATTACCAAAAGAACATGGATTCGAACCGAGTGTGCCCATGGAGAAAGAAGTTGAGAGGATGTTCGAACTCCTCACCCAGGATCACATAAAAGAAAGGATAAAGGAAAAGAAACACGTGATAATGCCGAAGACAAGGTGGTCCGGTGAAAAGAAAGAATCTGGAGTACTGGAAACTTATAAACCTGGCGAGAAAGAAAAAGTCGGCTACGAAGGTAGATTGGACATAGAGTGATGAACCATGGAAGTTACCATAGATAACATAGATGAAGAGTTAAACAAAACAGACAAACCGGTTTTTGCCCTTTTCTGGGCTTCTTGGTGTACAGCCTGCAAAAGAAGCGAAGTCACCGTAAGCGAGATAGAAAAAGAAAGAGACGATATCAAGGTCATCGAAGCTAATGTAGACAAGAACATGGGCATTAGAGATGAGTTTGATATCCAAGGAGTTCCCACTTTCATCGTCTTCAACGGCGGTGAAGAAATAGAAAGAAGAGTCGGTGCCCAGGGTAAAAAACAATTGAACAAGATGATCGATGATGTAGTGGATAAATGATCACAGCAATTATCCCTGCATTTAACGAAGAGGAAAGGATTGAGGGACTTTTAAAAGAGACTTCTCAATATGTATATGATATCATCGTAATAGACGATGCCTCAACAGATAATACTGCCAAGATCTCTAAAGAACACGGAAAAGTCATCGAAAACGAGTTAAATATGGGGTATGTGGATTCTATCAAAAAAGGATTTAGAGCCGCTGAAGGAGATATCATAGTTACTTTAGATGCTGACGGGGAACACGATCCTTCGTTTATACCAGATTTGGTAACTCCCATCAAAGATGGTAAAGCTGACCTTGTTTTTGGAAGACGGAAGAAAATACCAAGACCATCCGAAAGAATCCTTTCTTGGATGGTAAGCAACAAACTGGAAATAAAAGATACAGGGATTGGATTTAGAGCATTAAGAACAGATTTAGCCAAAAAACTCGATCTTAAAGGTTACTGTACCTGCGGTTTATTTGCACTTGAAGCAAAGTCTAAAGGGGCTGAAATATCTGAAGTATCTACGCCGGTAAGAGATATCGAAAAACCAAAAAGGACAGCATGGATCCATTTTTTGCAATTTTTTGTAGTATTGAAATGGTTATTCAAGTGAGTTTTTTGATGCTAAATAGATCATACTGAAAACGTCTTTATTCTCGTCTGATCTCTTCTTTACAGAGAAGTCAGCAGTCACGCTTTCTATTTTCAGGATCACAGGCCCCTTTCCAGCGATAGCTCTGTCCCGTCAAAACAAAAACCTGTGCCTTTTTTAAACAAAACCTCACATACCAAACTGAGGAATAGAAAATATATAAGGGTAAATCATATCTCTTTAGGTTCAAATGGTAGATATAGATAGAATCAAAGAAGGATTAGAAGGGTATATCGAAGCAGGAATGAAGAAGCAGAACATCCCCGGACTCGCCATATCTATAGTGGGTAGAGATGGTATATTATGGTCTGAAGGGTTTGGTTACACGGATAGAACGAAGCAAAGAGAAATCGATTCTAAAACACTTTTCAGTATCCAGTCAACGGGTAAAACTTTGACGGCAGTTTCATTTCTTAGGGCTGTTCAGAAAGGCTGGGTCGGTTTAGACGATAAATTGTTAGATCACTATCCAGAATTCACAATCAAGAGCCGATTCGACACCGATGAAGTATCTAAGATCACTTTCAGGCATCTGCTCTCTCACAAAGCGGGGCTCACCCATGAAGCACCTTTGGGTAGCAACTACGATATGGGTGACTGTACCTTCGAAGAACATATAGAGAGTATTTCTGACACATGGTTGAGGTCTAGAGTTGGGACGGAATATTCATACTCCAACTTGGGTTTCGATCTCGTAGCCTACGTTCTTCAGAGAAAAAGCGGAAAATCGTTCCCTGAATATGTTAATGAAGAGTTGGCCGAACCCTTGGGTATCGATAAGTTGTTTTATGATAAGGAAGAAGCTATAGCTTATGGTAACACCGCCGTAGGGTTTTCGG
>JBNJFO010000099.1:0-5930 GCA_051746905.1 Thermoplasmatota archaeon | reverse complement strand
ACTCCAGCGAGCTTGGTTCAGATGTAGAGAAATATCAGCTGAAAGAGATATCAGATCCAACGGGGACATGGAATTACGGACTGAAGATAGATCATAACGAAAATATGGAGCCAGAAACGGTATATGTGAATGTGACTGCTGTGGATGAGAAAGGCCATAATGATACAAGTGGACCTTTAACCATAAATATTGAATCGGCACCCCCTTATGTTATCGAAACCATACCTACCGACGGGGAGGTTTCAATCGACCCATTTAGCAACATCGAGATCGTATTTTCCGACGTGATGGATGATGAAACTATACCGAATATCTCTCATTTACAGGGTGATGTGCCTGAGTATCTAGAATTTAAAGGTTGGAATGAAACTTTTCAGCGATCCGACACAGCGGTATGGACCCACAATGGATGGGATAACGATGAGAATATATCGCTGGTGGTTTCGAATTATTATGATGAGTATGGAGTGAAAGGGGAGGAATATACATGGAATTTTACAACCAAATGGTCACCGAATATCGTATATATCGGACACTCTAACATTACTGAATCTTCCGTTAAGCTCGAGATGAATTTTACATCGGGTGACTATGATACTATCTTTGTAAGATTTAAATACAGAAAATCTGGAGAAAGCGAATGGCTTGACACTGAACAGAAGCAATTCTCAGGAAACAGAACATACTCAACGATGGTAAGTTCTCTCGGATCGAACACATCTTATGAATATCTTGGTTATATAGAATTCCAAGGAAGAAATATCACCTCAGTGATAGGAAATTTTACTACAGAACCGTTAGATACGGATGATGATGGGGTCCCTGATAGTGAAGACGATGACGACGACGGTGACGGCATGCCGGATGAATGGGAGGAAAAATACGGATTCGATCCCAAAGATTCCACGGATGCTGAAGAGGATTTTGATCAGGACGGGCTGACCAATCTAGAAGAATACAATAAAGGAACATATCCCGACAATCCCGATTCGGACGGTGATGGAGTTTATGATAAGGAAGACAAATATCCTATGGATCCGAGTAAAAGCTCGGACTTCCCCTGGCTGAAGATAATAGCTTGGATCGTTATAAGTCTCGTAATCACCGCTATAGGTGTGATCATATTTTTACTGATAAGAAGAGCGAGGCCGTCCGAAGATGAAGAAGAATTGGAAGAAGATGAAGAGGTCGGTGAAGATGAAGACAGCGAAGATGACGATATCGGTGAAGAAGATATCGATGAACTCATCGATCAGTTATAGGAAACTGCCCAAGACTAGAGGTAAAAGGACCGTTGCGTCTCCTTCAACCGTTATGTAATCCGCATCTTCTCTTACTTTGCCCCACGATACCGCTTCTTTAACTCTAGCTCCAGAGAGCGATCCATCGTATTCGACCGCTGTTGTGATATATACGGCATGATCTAATCCATCCCTGAATTGGTTCCACCAGATCGTGTGGTGTTTCGATATTCCCCCTCCGATCATGAGAGCCCCTGTTTCTTCAGCAGGGAATACTATGTCTGCCAATTCCTGCTCGTCTCTCATCAGGTCGATGGTGAAGTCCTTGTTATTCTGCCAATACATCCATAATTGTGACCCGAATGCGCCGTCTGTTATGCCGGGAACGTATATAGGGACATCTTTTTTCGCCGCCCAGTATAGTATAGAATCTTCATCATCTATCCTTTTACCGAATTCATGTATTATCTCGCGCGTTCCCATCCTATTTCCCATCTCCGAAACGATCTCTTCGATGAGGGGCTGCATGTTATGCTCTAGAACTTCTCCGTAGCTGGAATTTGGTATGAATATATTACCCAATCTATTGACATTTTGTTTGTGTAACTCTTTGTCATCTGCGGAAAAACTTCCGTGGTAGTAATCTTCCCAAACCCTCGCTAGATCATGATCTAGGGTCCCACAGGTGGTGATTATAACGTCGAAAAGGCCTTCTTTCACGGCTTGTTTAATTATGCCTCTGGACCCTGTTGAAATTATACATGCGGGAAACGATAGGAAATTTGTGCAGTCTGAATCGAACATCTTAGTTAATATTTTATTAGCAGATCCAACTTTCTTTGATACGAATCCACCTGATCCATAATACTGTTCTGTTAATTCGGAAATAGTCATATCCTTACTTATGTTGTAATCTTTTACTTTTTTTCTGACCATATTATCAGGCCTGTTAGTAGGGAGATGTAAGATAGATAAAAAGGTTATTAATTATCCCTCAAAAAATAATTGTCCGACATATATAACTTGAACTTCAATTTGATAGGATCATATGTTTGGACTATCCATATTCTTTTTCAAAATATACCTCCAAATTCGTATCAACAATTTATGCCTTTTGTCTGACGTTAAATTATTTAACGTCTGACACGGTTGAAAATATGTTTTTTATATTATATTAATACCAAGCGAGGTTCCGTATCAGCCAGTATCCAAAGAGGATGATTTATCGCCTAAGAAAATACTTAAATAGGACTATTGTCATACAGAATCGACCAGAACGGATGGGATTCATTATGGAATCAATAGTAAATGATGCTTTAAATAGGCATAAAAAGGATAAAGAGACAGGTAAAGAGAAACCTCGCTTTAAAGACGATGAAGGAGAAATGATAACTGAAGCACCAGAGGATGAAGAACTTCGCAATCTGTTGGAAACTTTAAAAGTGAAGATCAGAATTTTCGGCTGCGGAGGCGGGGGTAGCAATACGATCGATAGGTTGACCCAGGAAGGTATCACTGGAGCTGAATTGATAGCCTGTAATACCGATGCAAAACACTTGCTGCATACCCATGCCCAGAAGAAGCTCTTGATAGGAAAAGAGAAAACTGGAGGTCTCGGAGCAGGTGCTAGGCCAGAGATAGGTGAAGAATCAGCCATGGAATGCGAAAGACAGCTACAAGAGCTAGTTGGAGGTTCTGACATCGTATTCGTCACTGCTGGAATGGGCGGCGGGACAGGAACTGGTTCCGCACCGGTCGTCGCTGAGAAAGGTAAAGATGAAGATGCCCTTGTCATGGGTATTGTGACGTTACCCTTTGAAGCTGAAGGCAGAGAAAGGATGAAGAACGCTAAACGCGGTCTGAGAAGATTGGAACGATACTGCGATACTACAGTTGTTATACCTAACGACAGACTATTAGATCTCGTGCCAAATCTACCTTTAGATGCAGCATTCAAAGTAGCAGATGAAGTTTTGATGGAATCTATAAAAGGTCTAACAGAGATAATCACCAAACCAGGACTCGTAAATCTAGATTACAACGATGTTAGAACTATAATGGACGATGGCGGCCTAGCCATGATAGGGATAGGCGAATCCGATGACCCGAACAACAGGGTAGATGAAGCCGTTGAACAAGCTTTGGGATCACCACTTTTAGGAAACATGGATCTCAGTGATTCAAAAGGCGCCCTGATTAGAGTCACAGGCGGACAGGACATGACCGTTAGCGAAGCTGAAAGAGCTGCTGACCTTGTCAACGAAAAGATTTCTGCAGATGCCAGGATAATATGGGGATGCAATGTAGAAGAAGATCTTAAAAATACCATGAAGATACTCCTGGTGATAACGAACGTGCATTCAGATTCAGAAGAATTTGCGAACGCTGCTGTCGGTGGTTCTTCTAAACAAGGGATAGACCTGGTAGGATAATCACTTTATATCCACCAAAAAACCTTTTATCTTTTTAATATTTTCAATGCTTATGTTAGCTAAAGGTTCAGCCGGACCTGTGATCCTGTGTTCGATCCCATCTTTAATTTTACTTCTGATGGGTTACATCTATTCAGCTATATTCTATATCCTCGGTCTTGTTTTTTTGTTATTGCCATCATTCAGCCTTTACTTCTTCAGGGATCCAGAACGTATGGTTTCAAAAGGTATAGTCTCGCCCGCAGACGGTAGAGTTTTAGAGGTAAGTAAAAACCATATCACTATATTTATGAGTGTGACAGATGTCCACGTTAACAGAACTCCTGTAAAGGGAGAAGTGGTCAATACCGATTTTTACAAAGGGGGGCATATGCCCGCGTATAAAAAAGAAAGTGATAAAAATTTCAGACATAGAGTCGAGATAAGAAATAAAAGGGGCACTTTTGTAGTCTGGCAGATAACCGGTATCGTGGCAAGGAGGATCGTTCCTTATATAAAGGAGGGGGACACATTAGAGAGAGGTGAAAAGATAGGCATGATAAGGTTCGGTTCAAGAGTAAGGGTTGAAATCCCCGATACCGTGAGATTGATTGTGAGAGAAGGCGATGTAGTGAAAGCTGGTGAATCGAAGATAGGAGTGTGGAGATGAAAGATAACCAGATCTCCTTGAGTTTAGCGGATTATATCACTCTTTTCAACGCCTTGTTGGGTTTCTTTGCTATTACATACATTATAGACGGGAGATTTTGGATAGCTTCGATCATAATCGTAATAACGATTGGTTTAGATGGACTAGATGGTATGGTGGCTAGATATCTCGGCATTGAACACAAACAAGGTGCATACTTCGACCTGTTCTCAGACACTATCTCTTTCTGTTTCGCTCCGGCTATCATGCTTTACTCAAATTTCTACGAGATATCTATGGGGAGGGCTTGGGAATCTCCTGTAAATTTCCTTTCTACAGCGGTCCCTATGTCAGTCGTTTTCTTCGGAATATTGAGATTGGCAAGATTCACAGAAGGACCGATCGGAAATAAAAATTACCGTGGTTTACCGACTCCCGTGATAGCTTTACTGATCATATGCTCTACATTTCTATTCGGAAATGGTGAACTTATGGGTTACCATCCCCTACCGACTTTGGTATTCATACTTACAATTTCCATACTGATGTATACGACCGTTGAATATCCCAAGATCAAAGATCGTTTTTTGGTCATATCTGCAGGTTCTATAGTCATCATCTCATTCTTAGCTGTGATCCTTTTCCGAGAAATCACTTCGATATCCCGTATCTTCTTCGGAATCTCTTTTATAGGATGTCTCGCTTATACGATAGCAGGTCCATTAATAGTAAAATATGGTAGATAAACATGAAAGACAAGATGGAGAAAAAAGCTGAAAGTTTTTTCAAATGTAACGATAACGAAAGAGTTGCCTTCGAATTGGGCATAAAACTAGGTGCTCTCTTTCATCAATTCATAGGTGCACCGGTGAGCAGCAAAAACATCGATATACTGGAAAGAGCCATAGAGAAAACAACAGAAAGACAGGCCTTCGTTAAAAAGGCTGAGGTCAAGATAATACCTAAAGAACTGGATAAAAGACCGGACACGGAATTCTACGATTATACTACGCTATCAGGTGATATGCTTCAGGCTAAAGTAACTATAGAATACAAGGATATAATTGCTGTTGGAAGGTTGAAATACGTGGAAGAACTGGATTATCCATTGATGTATATAGAATCGATAGGATGATTACATCGGATTATTACATCATATGAAACGCGATATATAAGCGGATATATAACAAATGTTTTTTAACTAGTAAGTAATTAAGGGTGTTAGATAAGATGGCGAAAAGTTTGAAGATAGGTATCAGTGGTCCATATGGTGTCCAGAAAACAGGCACACTCAAAAAGATAATCGAGATGCTAGCAGAAGAGGATATCAGCGTAGGGGGGATGATAACGGACCCCATAATGGAAAATAATAGAAGGGTGGGATTCCAAGTTATGGATTGGGCGACGAAAGAAAAGACGGTTTTCGCCCATCTAGATCTAGATTCATCGATAACTATCAAAGGCTACGGGGTCAATATAGACGCTTTAAATGAAGTGGGAGTTAAGGCTATCGAAAACGCAGCCAAGAACCAGGATGTCATACTCGTCGATGAAGTTGGAAAGAAGCAGGTCGAGAGCGAGAAATTCAACGAGATCGTTAAAACAGCTATGGACCTTGATAAAACCATG
>JBNJFO010000098.1:0-5938 GCA_051746905.1 Thermoplasmatota archaeon | reverse complement strand
ATATCTCAATTTTAACCCTGCTAAAATTAATGATTTGTTTCTTTTAGCAGGGGTATTGTAGAAGTAAGATCGTGGAAGGACATAATTTTCTAGAAGAAAATCTCCCCGCACATCAAAATCATTTTAACCCCCTCGACATATCACTCTACGATGAAATCAGATGTCAAGATTTCTCAGGAAGCAGAACTGGAAAGCATGGCGGATATCGCTGACAAGGTGGGCCTAGGTGAAGACGAGATCGAACTCTGGGGTTCACACAAAGCGAAGTTGACTTTAGATGCCGTTCGGAGATACAGGGAGAAAAAAGGAGGAAACTTGGTTTTGGTCACGACGATGACACCCACGCGGGGCGGAGAGGGTAAAACGACCGTTACTATCGGACTCACTCAAGCACTCTGGAATATGGGTGAAAAAGCGATGCTCGGTATCAGAGAACCGTCCATCGGGCCGACCATGGGCATAAAAGGTGGTGCGGCAGGAGGCGGTTATTCCCAAGTGCTCCCTATGGAAGATATCAACCTTCATTTCACCGGTGATATGCACGCCGTGGGTATCGCTCACAATCTTCTCTCGGCGATGATAAACAACCACATGCATAGGGGGAACGAACTCAAGATAGACAGCAGGAAGATCACCTGGCCTCGTGTTCTGGATATGAACGATAGGGCTCTTAGGAACACGGTCGTTGGACTAGGGGGAAGCAGCCACGGTATGCCCAACGAGAACTCCTTCGGGATAACCGCCAGTTCGGAAGTCATGGCGATACTGTGTCTAGCCAACGGGCTGACAGATCTTAAAGAACGGATGAGCAATATCATAGTAGGCTACACTCACAAGAACGATCCTATAACCGTCGATGACATAAAGGGCGTTGGAGCGATGGCAGCGCTCATGAAACACGCCATCAAACCGAACCTCGTCCAGACCATCGAGGGTGTCCCGGCCTTCATCCACGGAGGACCCTTCGCCAACATAGCACACGGTACCAGCAGCCTATTATCAACGAAGGTAGGGATGTCGCTTTCTGATTACTTCATCACTGAAGCCGGATTCGGTTCCGATCTCGGGGCGGAGAAATTCTTCGATATCGTCTGCAGAGAAGGTGGGCTTGAGCCGAACGTGGTGGTTATGGTAGCTACCGTTCGAGCGCTGAAAAGGCAGGGTGGAGTATCGTCTAAGAAGTTGAAGGAGGAAAACCTAGAAGCCATGAAAAAAGGCCTCCCAAATCTATCGAAACATTTGGAGAACATCCAGATGTTCGGTTTACCGGTTGTCGTAGCTATAAACAGGTTCCCAAGCGACACACAGAAAGAGATCGACTATCTTAAAGAACTGTGTGAGAATATCGAGATACCACACTCGGTTGTAGAAGTCTACCAGAAAGGTGGAGAAGGCGGGATGGAACTGGCCGAGGAAGTTAAAAAACACTGCTGTAAGAAGAACGGTAGGTTCAGGACGCTGTATTCATTGGATGAAACACCCAGAGAAAAGATAAGCAATATCGCCACCAAGATATACGGAGCAACGGATGTCGTTTACACGCCTCAAGCCAAGAAAGACCTTCGCCTGGTGGATAATATAGGGTTGGAAAATCTGCCGATATGCATGGTCAAGACTCACTATTCACTATCGGACGATCGTAAACTGAGGGGGAGACCCAGCGGTTTCAAGATCAAGGTCAGGGAGATAAGGATCAATTCAGGAGCCGGGTTCCTGATACCCATGGCAGGAGATATCACTACCATGCCTGGATTACCGTCTAGACCGGCGGCGGTGGATATCGATATAGACGAAAACGGAGATATAACAGGATTGTTCTGAGGTATTAAGATGAAAGTAGAATTGTTGAATCACACACCGGACCCGGACAGGAGCGCCGCACACGCAGCACTTACCTGCTACAGCGAAGAACTGCCGAAGAAGGAAGATATGGATGAAGAGACCGTCCGAGAGATCTTAGATAAGATAAAGGAAAGCGGACACCACAGCGTTATAGAACATTCTTCGTTCACATTCTCAGTGGAGGGTGTGTCGAGAGCCCTGACTCACCAGCTTGTCAGGCACAGGTTGGCCTCCTACAGCCAGCAGAGCCAGAGGTACGTGGATATCGAAGACTTTGAACCGGTCGTTCCCGATTCTATAATCGAGAATAAAAGGACAGCCGAGCTCTATGAAGAGTTCATGAAAGAAGTCCAAAAAACCTACAAAGAATTGAAAGAAGAGGTCCCGCTGGAAGATGCTAGATACGTCCTGCCTAACGCTGCAAAAACTAACATAATAATCACCATGAACGCTAGGGAACTGTGGCACTTCTTTTCCATGCGATGCTGCCGCAGAGCACAGTGGGAGATAAGAGATATGGCCAACAGGATGCTCGAGATGGCTGAAGAGGTAGCGCCGATAATCTTCGAAGACGCCGGGGCGCCCTGCATAAGAGGACCCTGTCCAGAGAGTCCTGAGTTCTCATGCGGTAAACCGATGAGTAAAGACGATAAAAGATAAAAATAAAAAAAGAAAAGTGTTCACTTGACCTCGATCCTCTTGCCCTTCTTTTCTTCTTTTTCCGTTTCTTTCTTGGGTAGATTTATCTTCAAGACCCCGTTCACGAAAGTTGCATCGACTTGCTCACTTATTACATCCTCTGGCAGAGGGATATTTCTGTAGAAAGATCTGTAGCCTCTTTCGTGCCTAACGTAGTCTTCTCCCTCTTCCTTGGTCTCTCTTTTGACCTCGGCTTTCACCTTCAGATTTTCATCCGTACACTCCAGTTCGATATCTTCCTTATCGACACCCGGTAGTTCAGCTTCTATCATGTAATGATCGCCTTTATCGTGAACGTCTAGAAGGGGCATGCGAAAATCAGGTTTCGCGTACTTCCACATCTCCGTAATAGGACTGCCGAAAGGTCTCCTTATGGAAGTCTCGAATTCGTCGAACAATCGTTCCATCTCGTTCATCGGCCTGTTCATCCAGTCCGAGAATATGTCGTACCTTCTCGGTCTTTCCGTTATATCGAATCGTTTCTTTCTCTCTTTCTCTTCTTCTGTCATCTTTATATCACCTTTTCCCTCTAAGTTAGGGGAACAAAATAGAGTGAAATAGTTATTTTAAGTTTTCTGAAAAGGGGGGGGGTTATGGAGCTGGGGGAGGGATTGAATAGTCAGAAAAAATTTCTAACATTCTCATCCCTCACCATCTTTTTTCGCTTCGCTCAAAAAGCTGGGGGAGGGATTCGAACCCCCGGGAAACCGCTCTGCAGGCGGTCACATTAGCCACTCTGTCACCCCAGCATTTTTTAGCGGTTTCTATTATGTTCAGTTTTACTTAAAGTTTTGTGGTGGCATAAAAGATAATACGACGTCGTTTAACTGGTCTAGAGGATGTACAGTCCGTATCCGAATACTAGCGTTATAAGGAGTATACCAACTGCGCTGATGATACTGCCGTACTTGATCATGTCCTTTACTTCGATCTCATCCGTACCATAAGCGATCGCATTTGGAGGCGTACTGACGGGCAGAGCCATGGCTAAAGATGAGCCTAAAGCGATGGACGCCATCACGGAGATACCTGAACCCAGATCCATGCCTATGACGATCATTATAGGTGCCATCAGTGCAGCGGTTGCAGTATTGCTCATGAACGTAGAAAGCACCACTGCGAGGGTAGTAAAAACAAATATAACCAAAACCAAGCTCAAAGTGTCATGTTCGAAAAGACCTACGATCCATCGATCCAAACCCGTTGATGAGATCGCATTACCTAAAGACAGTCCACCTCCCATCAATAGCAGAACATCCCAGTTCAATTCGACGAGTTCGTCTTTACCCAGTACCCCCGTGCCGAAGAACGCTATAGGTGGTATCAGGGCTATAATGCCAGGATGCTGAAAAATATCTCCTATCACTTTTACCGAAGAGCCCAACCATAATAAAACCGTTAAAAGGAATATCAGAAGTACGAATCTCTGATTTTTTGAAAAACCATCTTTCGAAACTTCTTCAACTTCGATCTTCAATTCTTTGCTAATAGGTTTGAAGGAGAAGTAGAGCAGCACATAAGCGAATAGAAGCATGATCATCGTCAATGGTAGTGCTATAATCATCCAGTCCAAAAAACCGAGTGTGAATCCAAAATTTGACAATTCATCTATGATGATGGCGTTCGGGGGTGTTCCAATAGGTGTACTCATCCCCCCTATATTCGCAGCGAAGGGGATCCCCAATATCAGAGCTTTCTTGAACTTTTCCTCTTTCGGTATCTGGTGATATATGGGGAGGCTCAAGGCGATCATCAAAGCCGCAGTGGCCGTGTTCGACATCCACATGGATAGAAAGGCCGTGGTGACCATGAGTGCAAGCATCACCCTTTTAGGAGACTTGCCGGCACTCTCCAATATCGCATTAGCTATCTTAAGGTCTATACCGTACTTATGCAATGCCGCAGCTAGAACAAAACCTCCCAAGAACAGGGCTATTATCGGACTGAAAAAAGGTAATAGGGCCTCTTCAGCCCCTATCGTCTTCTCGCTTATGAAAATTACCTGAAAAAGTACTATCAACAATGATGTGGTATACAGTGGTATCGATTCCGTTATCCAAAGAGTAGCTGCGAGTAGGAGTATCCCCAGAGCGGCCCTCATATCACCGTTCAATCCCTTCAATACACCTATTGGAAAAAAGTAAACTAAAGAGAACAATGTCAAACCTAGAGCGACGAATGCGATCTTCCTTTTCTGACTGATTAGGACCTTCATCGGCTCTAAAGGTTTTTCGATACGCATGAAAATTCCTATCCGCTGCTGCTATCTGTGAGGGTTATATATACTTTTTAACCGGATCTTTGAATCGCAGCATCGTACGTATTCTGAAGCAGGGATAGAACTGTAGTAGGGCCCACGCCACCGGGCACAGGCGTTATCTTAGAGGCTTTTTCCTTGACCTCGCTATACTCCACGTCCCCTACGATCTCACCACTGTCCAGTCTGTTCATGCCCACATCGATAACTACCGCTCCCTCCTTGACCTTCTCTTTATCTATCAGGTGGGGGACACCCGCCGCTGTTATCAGTATATCAGAACCTGAGATATGCTTCCTAGAATCTTCTGTGTATTCATGAACGACCCGGACGGTAGCGTCCCTGTTCAACAACAATACAGCCATGGGTTTGCCGACTATGTTGCTGTGACTCACGACGCAGACTTCTCTGCCTTTCAGTTCGATACTTTCATGATCGAACATAGTCAGTATACCTTTCGGGGTGCACGGAATCCTATACTCATCTCCGAGCATCATCCTTCCTAGATTAACAGGATGCATCCCCTCTACGTCTTTGACCGGATCTATCTGTTGGATAAATTCTTTAGCATCTAGCTCTCGGGGTAAAGGCATCTGGATCAATATGCCGTCTACCTCATCGTCGTTGTTCAGTTCCTGGACCTTGTCCGATATCTCTTCTCCACTAACATCATCACCAAATCTATGAGTCTCCGTTTCGATACCCACCCTTTTACAACCTCTGTTCTTCACACCTAGATAGATCTTAGAGCCCTCGTCTTCTCCCGCAAAGATAGTGTGGAGTACCGGTGGATGATCCATCTTTTCGATCTTTTCCTTCAGTTCTTCCTCTCCCTCGTGCGCTATCTTCCTTCCATCGATCTTTTCTCCGGTCATAATTATCGCCCGATATGAACAGTCGGTATAACGACTAATCAACTACAGATAAAAATCACTTGCGGACGATTTCTCTGAAAATAAGGCTAGACCCAACCGTGGTAACTGTCAGCTTCCATCTCTTTGACCATCTTCTCAGCTTCTAGGATCACTTCTGCTACTTTCCTACCTTCAGGCGTCAGTGAGAAGGTCTTCTTGTGGAAAGGTCTCCTCTGTTCAACGATATTTACGAACCCCAATTTTTCGAGCTCTTTCGCCCTCTGGA
>JBNJFO010000097.1:0-6291 GCA_051746905.1 Thermoplasmatota archaeon | reverse complement strand
GGTAGAGCGCTCATGGTCGGACCGAAGCTAGCTATACTGGATGAACCCACCTCAGGCTTGGACGTTCTTAATGCCCGGGAAGTCAGGAACATCATCAAAGACTATGCGAAAGGCGGGACTACGATCCTGCTATCTTCCCACAACATGCTGGAAGGGGATTATATGTGCGACAGGATCTCGCTCATAGATGACGGCATGATCGTAGAGGAAGGGCGACCTCAAGACTTGAAGAAGAGATACAAGGCTGAAAACATCGAAGAAGTCTTCACGAGGGTGGTAAAATGAGTCTCATGAATATCGTGAAGAAGGAAGTTAAAGAACTGTTGACCCCTGCGACGATAGTACCTGTGATCGTTATCGCCCTTGTATTCAGTTCAATGGGGAACATGATGGGAGGTATCGAGGAAGAATTGGAAGAGAAACCGGTTATAGGTGTGATAGACCAGGATGATGGTATCTACTCTGACATCGCTTTATCAGTACTTCGTAACAACTCCAAGATAGTTTACAGTGGTACGGACCTTGACGAGGGCGTAGAAAGATTAACTGCTGACGAAGGGACCGCGTTACTTAAACTGAACTCTAACTTCACTTGGAATATCGAGAACAACATAACGGCATCCATCCAGGTTGTGTGGATAATGAGAGGAGCGGGTATCATGGATTCCATCTCATCTGAAGTCATCAATTCGTTGATAGGATCTATCGACACTGAGATTTCGAAGACATTGATAGAACGTAACGGAGAGGGGAGCTCCAAACACATAATGAACCCTGTCGATATAGACCAAACGACCATTTTTAAGGGAAAAGAGATGGTGGGTGTATCACCCTCAACGATAAGTGGTATGCTTTCCAGTCAATCTATTATCGTTCCCATAGTCACGATGATGCTTATACTGATGGCTGGTGGGACAGTGATCTCTTCCATGGGGATGGAGAAGGAGGACAAAACTTTAGAAACCTTGATGACGCTGCCGATCAACAGGAGCTACATCGTTTTGGGAAAGCTCCTCGGTTCAGCAGTTATAGGTCTGATCATGGCAACTGTTTATATGGTCGGTTTTGGTTACTACATGCAGGGGATGCAGAACCCCGACTTGAACCTGGCGGAATACGGCCTGTCTTTAGGGGTGATAGATTATGTTCTAGTGGGCATTTCTCTTTTCCTCGCATTGGTTGCTGGATTGGCGTTGAGTTTGATCTTCGGGACTTTCGCTAAGAACTACAAATCCGCCCAGACATTGTTGTTCCCGGTCACTGCTCTAGCGATGATCCCTATGTTCGTATTCATGTTCACGGATTTCAACACACTACCGCTGCCGTTGAAAGGTGTCATGTTCGCTATACCGTTCTCACATCCGATATTGGCCATGCGTTCACTGATGTTCAACGATTATTTGTTGGTCATATCAGGGATAATATACACCGCTGTATTTTCCATCGCGTTGATAATGATTGCAGTATGGATATTCAACAGCGATAGACTGATAACGGGGAAGGTCGGCAAAAAAGAAGGACTGATGGACAAACTGGCAAGATAGTGGTGAAAAAGATGGCAGAAGATACGGATGAAAAAGATAAAAAGAACTATTACGCTGGTATGGGATTGGTCTTCGGAGTGATCGTGGCGGTCAATGCATGGATAATATTCGAATTTCCCGTATGGATGATCGGTATAGGAGCTGGGTTCGGGCTCGTAGCAGGGTCTATCTACGCGGAGAGTAAAGCAGGTGGAGGATCTAGTTCAAAAAGGTGATGATATGGATATGAAAAAATTTCATCTAGATAACCAAAAGATGTGGGCTGGGATCATGTTATTTCTAGTAGGTGGTATAGAAAGATGGGTGGTCTATCCATTACTGTTGTGGATAATCGGTTTTGGAGGTTATCTGCTCGGTGATCACGATCTAGAAGAGAAAAGATGATCTATCGACATATCGAACTACGTACTAGATCGAGGTTATTGAAGAAGGAATATTGTTATATCTCCTTCTTCTCTGACCTTCGTCAGTCTTCCTTTTGATAACTCAGGGATCTTATCGGAATCTATCTCTGGGTCCCTGTAAATAAATTCTCCATCTTTCTTAAGAGCCGACAACCACATATCAAAACCTCGCTGCATATCTGGTATTTCGTGTAATGTGTTGAAGCAGATTATCTTGTCGAGTGAATTCTCTTTTAATTCCACACTATCAGCGCTCTCACAAATTGGGGTCACGTTGTCATTTTTTCTGTCTTTCTTCTTTAAATATGATATGAACTCCTCAGATATATCGACAGCGTAGACTTTACCATCCTTAACGATCTCAGATAATGCTTCTGTGTAAAATCCAGTAGCACAACCTATCTCTAATATCACATCATCGCTTTTTATCCCTACCTCTTTGAATAATTCTACAGGATCTTCTTGTCTTCTCTTGAGCCAGTATAGAAATCGGGCAATATGCAATTTTAGGGACATCATCGACTAAATACGATGGCTGTTATTTAGGTTTTTTAATCTGAAAAATAGGTCTGTCTAGTTGCTTTGGATATAGTCTTTGGGTAAAAATGTATCTAATCTTTCTCTCAACCAATAAGCATGTTCAAAACCCATCCTTCTTTTTATTTCATACCCTCTCGTCAACACACCTTCTCACCGTGTAAACCATGGGCTCAAAATGCTTCATCCAGAAGTTGCCGCCCTGGATGTTGGCCGATTCTCCCTCGACGTATAAACTTTTGAGTTTGTTTTCCTTCGCCCATTTAACCGCTTCCCGTAACAAAGCGGTACCCACACCTTTATTTCGATACTCTGGATCTGCATAAGCACCTGCCACGCGCCCGATATCTTCGCTCGCTAAGAGTGGTGTCTCGGCATCGTTAACGAGAAGATGCAAGTAAGCAACCGCTTCGTCGCCATCGAAAGCCGCTATGATGTCGCCGTCGAAATCCTGTTCAGGGTCATACTCTTCGTGAGGTATCCAGAAGAGTGGAGCTTGCGGATAAAAATCGTGGTGATCTCTGTCCAATCTTCTGATGGGGGCAGGGTCGTCCAGTTCTCGGATGGCGAGTTCTATACCTGTTTTTTCAGGCAGAGAAAGGTCACGCATCAATTCGAAGTGAGTCATCCCGAAACCTAAGCGAAAAAATGTGAACTGAAGGGTTTCTTCCGATGCCCAGAAGCTGAAGATGTGTGAGTGGTATCCATCCTTTACCCATCTTTCCGACAGCCTCTCGTACATCTTCTGGTAGATCTTTTCTTTGTTCTGTTCTACGGAAGAATGGGAGTAAAGACCGAGAGAGAATACAGTTCTCTTGCTCATGAACTCTTCAGCCCTGCCGGTCTCGATCATGTATCCGATAAGTTCGTTATCATCTAATGCTGCTACTCCAGGATTTTCGGACTTCTCTTCTAGTTTTGAGACCACATAGTCGTAGATATCTTCTCTCTCTGGGATGAGTGGATCCTTCTTGATTTGATCATCATATGATCTCTTGAACAGCTCAGCGGCTTCGGGGATGTGGTCATCCTTGAATTCGGATATATACAGCATGGTACTTGATTCATTAACTCAAGAAAGGGATATACTTTTCGCTGAGTTATGGCTATTTCATTTTTACCGCTAGGGAAAGTTATTTTATCGACTGTCTAGATAGATAAAACAGGAGAGATCTGATATGGAACTCGATCTGAACACTGGAAATCCCTGCGAGATAAAGAGAGATTTCTGCCAGAATTGCCACAATCACTACGCACAGATACGACCCTCTATCAAAGGTGTGTTCGTATCGAAGCATTTCAGTAAAGATGTTGGTGATGAAGATAAAGTGAAGTCGACTATCAAAGAGATACTCGAATGTTCACATATCCAGTTCACGGAGATGCATAAATTCGAGAAACACGTTGGCAACTACCTGATATTCCGTGCGAAGAAAGACGGAGTTCACATCGTTTATGCGATAGATAAAGAGCGGAAAGTGATCATATTTCTGAGATCGTTCAGCAGCTACTCCAAATATAAGAAATTCTTGGAAGATGATAGGGATATCCAGAGAGCTATCAGCAGGTCAAGCTGAACGGATCATACTGTGATCTAACCCCTGCGGTAAACCTGTTCTAGATCGAATTCCTCTTCCATCTCCGGCATTATGTGTTCCCACACCTGCTCGCAGAGATACCAGTCCGTTATCTGCTCTTCTTTGCTCTCGGTCAGATGGAAGATCTCTTCATGATCCAAAAGTGACATATATGGCAGTATAAAGACTTCTAGCAGTGTTCCCTCTTCGATGGGCCACAGGTATATCTCGACGCCGATCCTTTGAGATGCCTCGTCCATCTCTTTGAATGAGGGAATATTGATAGATAGACCTCTGAACAGCATGGAGATTCGACCAGGAGGTTTCTTCTGCCTCAACTGCTCAGTAACTTTTTTATTTACAGCCACAAGAAGGACTCCTTCGCCCTCGTTATCATCATCGTATTTGGATACATGGAATCCATGGGCTTTGACGAACGCCCGGAACTCCAGTCCGAGCTCCTCAACATCTCTATCCTCGATCAGATACCTGCCGTAAGGATAAGCTCTTCTCCGCATGTCTATAATATAATACCAATATTATTTATAAGTTGTTGAGTACGGAATATAGGTTAAATTTATTATACTTAGATGATGTCTTATCGACCATGAGGGTTGGATATCCTTGCGTAAATAAGAGTGTGGATTGCAGTGGAGGTAGAACGTTCCGCTTGGCTTCCTATTCTGAGGAAAGGCTGGTTGAAACTATAGAGAAAAACCTGGATTGTCTGAAGAAGATGCTGAAGTTCAACGTCGAGCGAGATATACTTTTTTTCCGCATCAGTTCGGACCTGGTTCCCTTCGCCTCCCACGAGATCAACGATCACGACTGGCAGGGGCATTTCAGAGATCAGTTCAAAGATATCGGTGAGTACATCGAGGAAAATCAAATCCGCATCTCCATGCACCCGGACCAATTCATCGTTCTTAACTCTGATAAGGAGAGGGTTTGGAGGAACAGCGTATCTGAAATGGACTACCACGCTGAAGTTCTGGATGCCATGAGGTTACCGCTTTCAGCGAAGATACAACTTCACGTAGGCGGTGTTTACGGGGATAAGGAAAAGAGTATGGAAAGGTTCGTTTCCAGGTACGAAAGATTGGATGAGAAGATAAAGGATAGGCTCGTGATCGAGAACGACGATGTTTCATACACTTTGGGAGATTGTCTGGAGATAAGCAAGAAATGTGGTGTTCCCATATTATACGATCATTTTCATCACAGGGTAAATAACTCAGGGGAAAGCCTGCAGGATGCGTTAGAGAAGGTCTCGAAGACTTGGGGACAAGAAGATGGCATACCCATGGTAGACTACAGTTCACAGGAAGAAGGTGAGAGGAGTGGTAAACATACTGAGCGCATCGATATCGAAGATTTTCGATCGTTCATCGAAGGATCCAGACCCTATGATTTCGACGTTATGTTGGAGATCAAGGACAAAGAGAAGAGTGCCTTGAAAGCAGTAGAAGAGTTGAAAAGGGATGAACGATTTTTTGATGATAGGAAGGTGTGAGAGATATGAGAGAATTTTCAAAGCCCAGGATAGTGGTGAGCAGTTGTTTGGGATTCGAGCACTGCAGGTACAACGGCCAGATAATATCTTGTGATATAGTGGAAGATCTAAAGGGGCACGTAGAATTTATCACGGTCTGTCCAGAAGTCGAGATAGGCCTTGGAGTTCCAAGAGACCCTATCAGGATCGTGATGAAGGATGATGAGAGGAGATTGATGCAGCCTGCGACTGGAGAGGATCACACCGAAAGTATGAACGATTTTATCGATGGTTTCTTAGAACTGGATCAAGATGTAGATGGTTTCATACTCAAGGGGAGTTCTCCCTCATGCGGTATGAAGGATACTAAGATCTATAAAAAGATGGAGAAATCTACTCCCGTGGATAAGGGTTCAGGGTTCTTTGGTAAAGCCGTTCTAGAAAAGTTTCCTCAGAAGGCTTTAGAGAGTGATGGTAGGTTGAGGAATTACCAGATAAGAGAACATTTTTTAACGAAGATATTCACGTTAGCGGATTTTCGAGAGGTAAAAACGAGCGGGGGGCTCGATGAGCTTGAAGATTTTCATGTAAGACACAGTCTTCTGATGAGAGTATATGATGAAGGGATCTACGAAGATATGGAGTATATGATGATGGGTGATGATAAAGATAGAAGCATATCCAGTATTTTTGAAAACTATGAAGATTTGCTTTATCAGCTTTTCCAAGAACACCCC
>JBNJFO010000096.1:0-6391 GCA_051746905.1 Thermoplasmatota archaeon | reverse complement strand
ACGGTATCAACCTGGAAACCGAAGAAGTAGAAGACATGATAGAAGAAAAAGTGATCGAACCTCTCAGGGTGAAGAAACAGGCGCTTCAATCCGCTACTGAGTTGACGGATATGGTTCTTCTGATAGATGATGTAGTCGCTTCCAAAGGCGGCGAAGAAGGAGAACAACCACCTTCACCGGGAGGCGCTCCAGGCGGCCCAGCAGGTATGCCGGGCGGCGGTGGAGGACTTCCACCAGGTCTCGGATGATCGGTTAAAAAATAAAAACCCTTCAAACCTCTTCTTTCATTTTTTCTTGAGCTTTCATAACTTCGTCCCATGCATCCAGGCTTTCCTGCGCTTCTTCCTCATCTAGAAGCTGGATAGCGTAACCTGCATGTACGATAACGTAGTCACCTTTTTCAGCTTCCACAAGAGATATGTTAGCTTTCCTCGTGATTCCACCGAAATCGATCTCTGCGTTATCACCGTTTATCTCAATAACTCTACCAGGGACTGCTAAGCACATGGTAAGAACTACAAATACTTATAATATAAACATTGTGGGTAGACACGATGCAGGTTTTTATCGATAGGTGCACCGATTATAACAAAGTCAAACCGGTTATAGAGAGGGGGGTCGAGTCACTGGGAGGTATAGATGAATTCGTCAAAAAGGGTGAGACCGTCTTTGTCAACCCGAACCTCCTACAAGGAGCGGATCCAGAGAAGGTCATAAACACACATCCCGATTTCATAATAGCCGTTGTCAAGATACTGGAAGAGCACGGTGCAGAAGTCATCGTAGGCGATAGCCCTGGAGGACCGATGTCTGAAGGCAGCTTGAAAAGGCACTACGAGAAAGCTGGTTGGGATCGGATAAAGGAAGAAACAGATGCCAAACTGAATTACGATGTAGGTGAATACAAGATAAAGAACGAAGATGGGGAGATCATCAAGTCGATAAATTCTCTACATGTGTTGAAGGATGTAGACAAGATCATCAACCTACCAAAACTCAAGACCCATACCCTAACCGTATTCACGGGAGCTGTGAAGAACTCATTCGGTCTGGTACACGGTTTGGATAAAGCAGCTCATCACGGCCAGTTCAAAGATGTTAAGGATTTCTCAACCATGTTGCTAGATATCCATGATACAGTAGAACCAACGTTGAACATCATGGACGGTATCGTAGGCATGGAAGGAAGCGGACCGGCAGGGGGAGATCCTGTAAAGCTAGGTGAAGTTATAATATCTGAGAACGGGGTCGCCTGCGATATAGCCGCCTGCAGGTCTGTGGGTATCCCCATAGAGAAAGTATTCACCATCCAGAATTCAGATTTCGATGAAGATGATGTCGAATATGTCAATATCGAACCGAGAGATATCGGGAAGAGTATCAGATATCCAAAAGGTGGCTCTACACCATGGTGGGCACCGGACTTTTTGGGAGGTCTACTTTCGAAGATATACCTCGACCGCCCATCACTTATCGAAGAAAATTGTATCGTCTGCGGACGATGTAAAAACACATGCCCTGAAGATGCCATAACAATGACCGAAACCGGCCCCAAGATCAGCTGGTGGAAATGCATCCGGTGCTACTGCTGTACCGAGGTATGCCCGGAAGAAGCTCTCAAAGTAGAGTGAATATCCTACTTCACACCGCTCTCTAGATCTTTTATCACTTCTACAGGGTCGTCAGCCTTCACCAATCCTGATGCCAGTAAAACGCCTTCAGTCCCCAATTCTAATGCTTTTTCAACATCGTCACCGTCTTTAACACCGGCACCACAGAGCACACCGACGTTCTCATCCACGTTCTTCACTTTCCTAACAGCTTCTTCTACGACTTCCGGTTTCGCTGTGGATACGGATATATCCCCGCCGATAAGTTCCGGTGGTTCGTAGGCGACGAAATCCGGTCCAAGAGCGGCTGCGGCTGCGGAGACCTCTGGATTGTTAGCACAGATTATTGTATCCAAACCGTTCTTTTTACAGATCTCGACTATCCTCTCGATCTCGGACATCTTCAGACGGTTCTCGGAATGATTGATAAGGGTTCCAGTAGCTCCGGCTTCTTTAACTGTATCTAGGAGGGCATGGCCGGTATGGCTTCCCGGTTCTATCCCATCTATGTGCTGAGCGAAAACGGGCACATCCGAATTCTCAGATATCAACCTTAAGTCCGCGGTTTGAGGGCAGACTATCCAGTTGGCTTCACTGTGTTCTTCGATGATCTTAGTTAACTCCAGCCCTTTCTCGCCGACCGATTGTGAGTACGTTTTATAATTGACTATTATGGTTGGTGTTTCTATCATGATGATCACTTGTTGAATAATCAGTCCATAAATAAAGGTTGTGAAAACCGATCTATTTGAAATAACATACATCGAAAGTTTTTAAATAACCAACCATATTTTACGCTCCTATGAAAGACTACGACCCCGTTTCCATAGAACAGAGATGGCAGCAGAGGTGGGAAGAGGACGAGGTATACAGCACGAAGAGAGATGAAGACAAAGAGCCGTACTATCTCATCTTCGCATATCCAGGAGTATCAGGATTCCTTCACCTCGGCCACATGCGCTGCTATACATACACGGATATCATAGCCCGATACAAGTCCATGGATGGATACAACGTGTTGTTCCCGACGGGTACCCACCCCACCGGTAATCAGGCTATCAGTCTGGCCAAGCAGTTGGAAGACGGCAACCAGGAAAAGATAGATTACATGATCAGGAACGGGGCAGATGAAGATGATATCGAGAGACTGAAAGATCCAGAGGAACTCGTATCTTACTTCAACAAGGTCTACATAGAGGATTACTGGAAGAAGTTCGGCATCAGTATAGATTTCGATTATTTCACTTACACAACCAGGGAGGATTACAAGCAGTTCATAACCTGGCAGTTCAAGAAGTTGAAAGAGAAGGGGCTGCTGACACAGAAACCTTACTTCGGCACCGAATGCGTGGAATGCGGCCCAGTAGCCGTTGATCCATCGGAAACAGACCTCTCTAAGGGTGGTAATGCAGAGAAGCAGGAGTACACTGTACTAAAATTTGAATACGATGGTAAATATATAACAGCGGCAACGTTAAGACCGGAGACCGTTTTCGGCCAGACCAACTTATGGGTGGATCCAGAGGAGGAATATGTCGTTGCAAAGGTGGACGGGGAAGAGTGGATACTGAGCGAAGAGGCCGCTGATAAGTTGAGTTACCAGAAAGACGAAGTCGAGATTATAGACACTATAAAGGGGGAGGAGATGATCGGTGATCACGCCACCGCACCAGCGATACACCGTGATATACTCATACTACCGGCTTCGTTCACGAGTTCAGATGTGGCAACAGGGATAGTAACCAGCGTACCCAGCGACGCCCCCTACGACTGGATCGCCCTCAAAGATATCAAAGAGAACGAAGAAGTTCTGGAGAAGTACGACCTCAAGGACAAGATCCAAGATGTAGAGCCTATCCGCATAATAGAGTCCAAGGAATGGGGCAAGGACCCCGCGGAGAAGATAATAGAAGAGATGGGTATCGAAAGCCAGGAAGATAAAGAGAAGCTCGAGGAAGCCACCCAGAAGATCTACAAAGCAGGATTTCACACTGGAACCATGCTGCCATCATGCGGTGAGTACGAAGGGATGAGGGTTCAGGAAGCCAAAGAGAAGATGAAAGAAGATATGATCGCTTCCGGCGAAGCTGATATCATGTACGACCTTTCCGAAGAGGTTGTCTGCAGGTGCGGTGGGAAAGTCGTCGTTGGAAAGATACCGGACCAGTGGTTCATCA
This sequence comes from Thermoplasmatota archaeon, assembly GCA_051746905.1. Classification (GTDB taxonomy): domain Archaea; phylum Thermoplasmatota; class Thermoplasmata; order Halarchaeoplasmatales; family Halarchaeoplasmataceae; genus CAZFVW01. Next base: position 2,604 of record JBNJFO010000096.1, on the reverse strand, counting down.
GATATTCGGACGATGAGCTGACCGAGCAGAGTAGAGAGCACGCTGATGATATGATGATCAAGCCCCAGAGTTATGCTGATAACCTACCGGACACCATCGAATGGTTCCAGGACCGCTCGTGTGCACGGATGGGCAACTGGATGGGTACGGAGTTCCCCTTCGACGACGATTGGGTCATAGAGGCGATAGCTGATTCTACGCTTTATCCAGCATATTACATAATAGCTAGACATTACAACGAGGGGAATATAGAAGCGGAACAGATGACCGAGTCTTTCTTCGACTATGTTTATCTTGGAGAGGGCGATGCGGAAGAGATAGCTGATGAAACGGGTCTACCTTCGGAAAAAGTAAAAGAGATACGGGCAGATTTCGAGTACTGGTATCCTCTTAATCTGAACCTCGGGGGGAAAGAGCATATGACGGTACATTTTCCGGTATTTTTGATGAATCACGTCGGTATACTCAACCAACGAGACTGGCCGAGAGGGGTCTTCGTCAACTGGTGGCTTGTCGGAAGGGGCAGTAAGATATCGAAATCCAAGGGTGGCGCAGAACCGATACCAGATGCCGCGGAGAAGTACGGCGTGGACACGCTCAGGTTGTTCTATACACACTCGTCGAGTCCTTTCGTTGATAAGGAATGGACCGAGGACGAGGCTTTCAACTACAGGAAGAAACTGAACAGTATCTGGAGGTTGGTGAACGATATGGCTGAGATCGACGGTGGCGTATCTGAGGTCGATTCTTATCTTTCATCGAGGTTCAACCGGCTCGTAAAGAAAGCGAAAGAGCTCATGGATGAATACAGTCTCAGAAAATCCGCCAGCGTGGTGTTCTACGACATACCTTCAGAGATACGGTGGTATCTCAAACGTGGTGGAGAGAACGGTGAACTGTTGGATGAGCTCGGTGAGAAGCTGACCCGGTTGATGGCACCTTACACCCCACATATAGCTGAAGAGCTAGCTGATCTGTGGGATATCGAATTCGTGGTGGAAGAAGTACTGCCAGAAGTTGATAACAGCGCCATAGATACCGAGGCTGAAGCGAGAGAAAGATACCTCATAGATACCATGGAAGATATCAAGCAGATACTGGATGTGGCCGATGTCCAGGGGGATAAGATATATCTATACGTGGCACCCGAATGGAAACAGAAAGCGCTCTCTATGATATTGGATAATCCAGAGAAAGGGATGGGTATAATGGGCGAGCTTGTCGAAGAAATAGATGCCCCCTCGAAGAATATATCCTCATTCGCCCAGAACATGATATCGGAGATAAAGAAGAAGGGTGAAAGGGATACGTGGAAAGCTGAGATGGATGAAACGGATATATTGAGGGGCGGAAAAGATTTCTTGGATGCAGAATTCGATGCTGAAGTTATCATCTTCGGTCCAGATGAAGAAGATATCCACGACCCAGCGAGTAAGAGGAGATACGCAGAACCGAGAAAACCCGCGATATATATCGAATGAAAGTATGAACAAAACTCTTATATTCGTTGCACTTAATAGTTAACTCATGAAAGCTGTAATACTGGCAGCCGGAGAGGGTACCAGGTTGAGACCGTTCACGGTTTCTGAACCCAAGGTGATGATACCCGTAGCCAACAAACCGATATTAGAGTTCATAGTGAATTCTTTAGTTGATAACGGGATAACAGATATCATCATGGTTGTAGGCTACAGAAGAGAAAGGATAATGTCCCATTTTAAGAACGGTGAGGAGTTCGGAGCCAAGATCGATTATGTCACCGAGTGGAAACAGTTGGGAACTGCACACGCACTGCTTCAAGCTGAGGATGAGATCGATGATGAATTCCTCGTGCTTCCAGGGGACAACGTCATCTCCAGCCAGACGATAACTGATTTCCTTGAAGAACGTGAAAAATATTCGATTTTGATAACCAACAGTGACGAACCCTCGAAATACGGTGTGGTCACCCTTACTAACGGAGAGGTCAAGGAGATAGTTGAAAAGCCGGAAAAGAGTCCGAGCCATCTGATCTCTACGGGGATATACTCTTTCCCACCAGAGATATTCGATTACATAAAAGAGATGATCGAAGCCCAGAGGTACGATATAACATCTGTTGTTCAGAGATTACAGCAGGATGAAAGATTGATAGGGATACTCACGGATTCTACTTGGATAGATGCGGTCTATCCATGGGACCTGATACAGTTGAATTCAGCAGCTCTGAGCGGTTTACCAAAGACTTTACAAGGAGTTATCGAGGAAGGGGTCACTATCAAAGGCAATGTTGTTATTGGCGAGGGAGCCACCATAAGAGGAGGTACATATATCCAGGGGCCAGCGGTTATCGGTGAAGGTTGTGAGATAGGGCCCAACGTTTGTATTCTACCATCTACAAGTATAGGACAAGATACGAAGATAGAACCTTTCACTGTGGTCAGAGAATCTCTTGTCATGAACAGTGTTCATATCGGGCCGAATTCAACTCTTGAGAAATCTGTCATCGGTGATGGTGTGAAGATCGGCAGTAATTTTTCAACTTATGTAGGTTCGAAAAGGATACCATTAGAAGACGAGATCCAGGAACTAGAGAGTATCGGTTGTATGGTAGCTGAAGACACG
>JBNJFO010000095.1:1841-6445 GCA_051746905.1 Thermoplasmatota archaeon | reverse complement strand
GTGTGGAACGCTGCCGTATCTCCTCGTATCTAAGAACCACTGGTATATCGAGAGGTCTTCGCCCTCTTCTTTCAGTCTGTTCTCCAGAGATTCGATACTGGTCTCTCGGACGCTGCCTCCGATAAGCTCGCCAACGTGCGGTACCAACAGATCGTAACCGAAGACCTTTGAGTCGTCCTCTGGATCCCTCTTCATGTAGAACGCTTTGATCTCTTTCGGATAATGGGTGATGAAGACCGGCTTATCGTACATAGAAGTGAGTTCTTTCTCCTCTGGAACTCCGAAATCGTCACCGTAGTTTATATCCCTCCCGGCATCCTGCAGTTTCTTGACCGCTTCCTCGTATCTCAGTCTCGGGAAGGGTGGTTCCAAGTTATCTAGATAGTCTAGTTCTCCGTCGAGCAGGTTCTCCAGTTCCTTCCGGTTCTCTTCTAGGACTTTCTTGACCACGTTCATCACAAGACCTTCACCTAGGTCCATGATATCGTCGTAATCCAACCATAGTCCTTCTACCTCCGCGTGCCAGTACTCGGTAAGATGCCTAGGTGTTCTGGATTTCTCCGCTCTAAAACTCGGTGCTATGGTGTATATATCGCCGAGGCCGAATATGCCGGCTTCCGCGTAGAGCTGCCAGCTCTGTGCCAGGTACACTTCATCGTCGAAGTAATCAACCGGGAACAATGTAGAGCCGCCTTCACATGCCAGCGGAGTCAGTATCGGAGACTGGAATTCCTTGTAACCCTCGTTTCTGAAGTATTCGTGTATCGCTCCGAAGACCGTAGATCTTACGGAGAGGATATCCCTCATGTAAGTCGATCTCAGCCACAGGTGTCTGTTGTCCAGCAGGTGCTCGACGCTCTGATCTTTGTGTATGGGAAAATCATCCGAAGCGTGTACGATCTCGACGTCTGAAGCTCGTATCTCGTATCCGCCGGGAGCTCTGTCGTCCTCAGCGACCTCTCCCTTTACCTTGATAGACGACTCTACCAAGAGAGATTTAACGTCCTCGAATTTTTCCTCGTCGACTAGATCGCTGGCCACCATGACCTGCACGATACCGCTGGGGTCGCGGACGTTCAAGAAGACCATATTGCCGATATTACGGGTCCTGTGGACCCAACCTCTGACTGCTACTTCGTTTCCTGTGTGTCGGCCTTCCAATACATCCTCGATGGATATCCATTCTTCTTCCATACTTTCACTTGAGAGTTCGAAGAGCCGTTTTCGGATAAAAGCGTTTTGGGTCTCCGTCGGCTCTTCTTGAAGTGATCCTCCGTATCGGCCGGTCACTAATATAACTGAACAAATATTAATTAAAAACAACACTGGCACCCTCTTCTTCAACTTCAAAGTTGAGGATATTTACGCCCGTTTTGAGCTTATCTAATTTTATATTCAAAATAAATATAAATACACTAGCTGCTTTCTTAGTGCTGTGAGAAAAATGATAGGAAAACCAAGAACCCAAAAGATATCCGCCCTGTCTCCGAACGTAGTGAGCAACCTAGTAAGAGAACTGGAATCGCTCAAGTGAACGTTTTTGGAAAGAGGGGTCGAGATGAACACCTTTAGAAAAAAAGAAAAAACCGAGAAGCCCGAAGGGATGGCCGCTTTCCTGGTAGTCTGGGCCGGTCAGCTCGTGTCGATGCTGGGCAGTTTCATGACCGGCTTCGCCTTGATGATCTGGATCTGGTCCAAGACAGGGGAAGCGACACCCTTCGCGATCTATGGCTTCGCTTCGTTCACTCCTTTGTTATTGGCGACTCCTTTAGCCGGAGTTCTGGTGGATAGGTGGGACAGGAAGTTGACCATGATATTGAGCGACCTGGCCGCAGGTATAGCTACTATAGTTATATTCTTCTTATTCTTAACTAGTCAATTAGAATTATGGCATCTTTATCTACTCGGTGCCTTCGCAGGATTCTTCGGAGCGTTCCAGTTCCCGGCATTCTCGGCTTCCATAACCATGATGGTCAAGAAGGAACACTACGCAAGGGCAAACGGACTGCTCTCCATGGCCGGGACGGCTTCTGGATTGTTTGGACCGGTTCTAGCGGCAGCCTTCTTGGGTATCATCGGGATCAGAGGGATACTGATACTGGATATCGTCTCTTTCAGCGCCGCGATAGGGACTTTACTTTTCATCAGGATACCTAAGCCAGAGATAAGTGAAGAGGGAAAGAAGAGCATGTCGAACATCTGGAACGAGATGTTGTACGGATTCAAGTACATCTATAATAGAAAATCGCTGCTCGGGATACTCTTCGTATTCCTGGCGATCAACATATTCTTCCAGATAGGCAACATACTGAGAGCTCCTATGATGCTGGCAAGGACGGGTGGTGACGAAGTGATATTGGCAGGGGTTCAGAGCATAGCTGCAGTTGGTGGATTATTGGGTGGTCTGGTCTTGGCGGTGTGGGGTGGACCGAGAAACAAGATCAGGGGCATCTTTGTAGCGATGACAGCCAGCAGTATATTCGGTGTGATGTTGATGGGTCTTGGAACCGGGTTGATCATCTGGGGCGCGGGCAGCTTCATAATGATGTTCGCCATGAGCATAAGCGGAGGATGCAGCCAATCTTTCTGGCAATCCAAAGTAGAACCGGACATACAGGGTAAAGTGTTCTCCGCTAGGAGGTTCATAGCCCAGGCGTCGATACCACTTGCTTCTCTGTCCGCTGGTCCATTGGCCGATAAGATATTCGAACCGGCCATGAACGGCAACGGTGGATTGGCCGGAACCTTCGGAGGTTTGGTCGGAACTGGAGCTGGGGCCGGCATGGCAGTGATATATGTTATCGTAGGGGCCATCGGTGTCGTGATCTGCATTGCCGGATACAGCTTCTACCACATCCGAGAGGCGGAACGGATACTACCGGATTTCGACACCTCGAGAAAGGGGGTCTCCGCGTGAGGACTGTGATCGGCAGGATATACGAACTAGCCAAGGAATATATCGGTGAAGATAGAGAAGATGGAGATAAGGATGATTAGATCATCAGGATAAACCCCAGGGAGGGGGTACAAAGGGTGGTCGAGGTATCAGTCATATCTTTGATATATGGCTGAGAAAACCGTCTTTGCTTAGTAGGTAGGGGCGGTGCCCCTCGATTTCTATTTATTCAATAAAAGGTAAAAAAGAGCTATATTTACCATCCTTCAGGTAATTTATCCCCCTTCCTAAGAGCAGTTATGATATCATCTTTCATATCTAGAGCCGCCTGTTTGGATGCATCGACGTATTCCTCGGGAGTGTATTGGCTCTTGTACGGATCTCTTTCATAGGCGAAATTGATACCTCTAGACGAGTTGACTATCGCTCCGTATCCGTCTTCGTTGAAGCACGGTTGGATGTCGTCTGCAGTACCGCCCTGGGCTCCGTATCCAGGAACGAGGAAAAGATTGTTCTTCATGATATCTCTCAGCTTTTTTGCTTCCTCCGGATAAGTCGCTCCCACGACCGCACCGACCGATGAATATCCTCTATCACCGACAAGCCCTTTACCCCACTTCTTTATGTGCTTGGCCATCAACTCGTAAACCGTTCCGTTGTTCTTGATCGTTTTATCCTGCAGTTCTCCGGAAGATGGGTTCGAAGTCTTGTCTAATACGAAGATGCCCTTTCCGTACTTTTTACAAACATCCAAGAAAGGCTGGATACCGTCGGTTCCCAGGTACGCGTTGACAGTGGCCATGTCCCCGTCGAAGGAGAAAACGCAGGTACCGTCTATCAGGTCCACTTTGCCAAGATGTGCGTTGGCGTAAGCCTGAGCCGTGCTTCCGATATCGTTCTTCTTACAGTCGGTTATAACGACGAGCCCTTTTTCCTTGGCGTAGTTGATGGTCTCCTCTAGAGCTTTGACTCCATGGCTGCCGTACTGCTCGTAGAAAGCCATCTGCGGCTTGACGGCGGGAACTGTTTCGTGGACTGCGTCGATAAGTCCTTTATTGAACTCGATGATCGATCTGCTCACCGCCTCGAAGGGCGTGTCCGTTTCTTCCATGGCGGTTCTCTTTATGAAATCCGGGATCCTGTTGATCCTGGGATCTAATCCAACAACCGATGGGTTTCTTTTCTCGTCTATCTTGTCCAGCAGTCTATCCGCGAGGTTATCGTAGGCCATCTTAGCACCTTTTATGTTGTTGAGTGGTAGGGTGTGACGGTTTTTAACGTTTTAGATTGGGGAGTTCTTTTCTTTTTTAAGTAGGGTCAAAAAAGATATAGTCAGTTAAAATTTATACCAATTGTAGTTGTTATATCTTTTGTACCTTTTGTAGTAATTTATACCAATTGTAGTTGTTATACCTTTTTGTACCTATCATAGCAATAATAGCTATTTCGCTAACATTATTTTACTAAGCAATTTACGATCAAATCCGAACCGAACCAAAATATTTATATAGAACCTTATACTAATTAGTAAACGAGAACATTACAACGTAAGGTTGTCAAATAGAGGTGAAAAAAATGGGAGATGAAGAAGAAAAGAAGGAAGAGAAAGGCCTCGCAGAGAGAAGAGACGACTGGTTCTTCGAACCGTTCAAGGAACTGGACACAATGTTCGATGATCTGGACAAGACATTCGGACGGTTCTTCGGAG
>JBNJFO010000095.1:0-1741 GCA_051746905.1 Thermoplasmatota archaeon | reverse complement strand
GCCTCGCAGAGAGAAGAGACGACTGGTTCTTCGAACCGTTCAAGGAACTGGACACAATGTTCGATGATCTGGACAAGACATTCGGACGGTTCTTCGGAGGTCCGTTGAGACGAAGGAGAAAAACATTGATGCCAGAATTCAGCATGCCTGACTTCAGGATGCCGGCTCTAGACGTACAGGACAAAGGCGACCACTATCTAGTAGAAGCGGAGATGCCGGGTATCGACAAGGAAGACATCGACGTTGAACTGCGAGATGATAAGCTCACCATAAAAGGTGAAACGAAAAAAGAAACGAAGGAAGAGAAAGAGGACTACGTACGCCGCGAGAGAGGATACAAGTCGTTCTACAGGGAGATACCGGTGACCGAAGAGATGATCGCCGACGAAGCAAACGCATCGTTCAAGAACGGTGTACTCTCCATAAATCTGCCGAAGAAAGAAAAAGAAGAGAAGGAAGGCAGAAAACTCGAGGTCAAGTAAAAACCACTTCCCTCTTATCCCCTTTAATTTATTTACCGTGGATAATCATGAAAAAAGAAGATTTCGATGAACTGATGCAGCTCCTCCAGAACCCGACAAGGAGGAAGATATTGGAGATACTGTCACGAGAGGAGCACTACCCGCTCCAGATATCGCGGAATCTGAACACAAGTCAACAGGCTGTATCGAAACACTTGAAGACCATGGAACGGCACGGGATAGTGATATCACGCTCGTCTAAGAGCGAACGGGGTGGGCCGCCGACGAAGACATATTCACTGAACAGCGAATTCTCGGTCCGAATCGATTTAGGCCCGTCGCTGTTCGAGACAGAGGTCGAAAAGTTGGAAGGGGAAGACGTCTGCTGCTATCAAGAGCTGGAAGACAAGATCTCGGAAAGCGATGAAGATAGCTTCCTGGAAGACAGGAGAGAAGTGATACAGGAGATCGACAGTGAGATCCAAGACCTAGAGAGGAAGAGGATCCACCTCCTCAAACTGAAAGAGAAAGCCCTCGGCCAGGCCTTCGAACACATACACAAGAACTTCGAAGATTACTGGGAACGCAACTTACTTTACTACGTCATCAAGAGCGGGGAGACGGACCCGGAGAAGATCGCTAGGGAATTGAGGGTGAGAGAAGAAGAAGTAAAAGAACTGATAGATAAGATAAAAGAAAGAACAGATATTTGGTGATAATATGAATTGGAAAGATGAAGAAGATGAGGAAGAAGATATGTTCAAAGGATGGAAGAAAGGATTTCCATTCGGAGAGATGTTCGGTTTCGGTGATTTCGATAAAGAATTCAAGAAGATGCAGAGGATCGCTGAAGAGATGATGGGCCGCAAGTTGGAAGACCTGGAAGACCGGCCTTTAGTCTACGGATTCTCGGTCAAACGCGGCTCCGACGGAGTACCACACGTGAAAGAGTTCGGTAATGCAAAGAGCTACTTAAAATCCGGAGCAGAAGGAACAGAATGGACACCGCTGACAGATGTGCAGGATTGCGAAGACAAGATACTGGTCAACATCGAGATACCCGGCGTTGAAAAGGAAGACATCGATTTACAAGTCAGAGAAGATAAGCTGGACGTAAAAGTTGACGGAGCACGAAGATACAGCACCAGCATCAAGCTGCCTTCAGAAGCGAAAATCGAGGATGCAGAAGCATCCTACAAGAACGGTATCTTAGAGGTCAAGCTCAATAGAAAAGAATACGAAGAATCTGAAGGTAGGTCGATCGAAATTGAATAAGAAGG
>JBNJFO010000094.1:0-6491 GCA_051746905.1 Thermoplasmatota archaeon | reverse complement strand
AATCGCTGGATCTGATTTCGTTTCTTCCTCTTTCTCTGGTTCGGGCTCCGGTTCCTCTTCAGCTTGTTCTTCCGCCTCTTCTTCCTTCTCTGGCTCTTCTTTAGGTTCTTCTTCCTCTTCCTCTGGCTCCGGTTCCTCTTCTACCTGTTCTTCTGATTCTTCTTCCTTCTCTGGTTCGGGTTCTTCGTCTTTCTCTGGTTCTTCTTCGGCCTCTGGTTCCGCTTCTTCTTCCTTCTCTGGTTCTGGCTCCGGTTCCTCTGGTTCAGGTGTTTTTACAGTGATCTCATCAGGGAGCTTTGCGTTCGGGTCCATTATCTGAACAGTGACTCCTATGATCCCGAGTTTTACTTTTGCGGCGGAGAAACCTTCATGCATCCATTTCTTCTCTTCTTCGCCACAGTGCTTGATATGGCCGTCTATGAATTTCTCCACCCTGTGTCTCGGCCCGGTCAATTTTCCGGAAAGTATGATCTGGACTCCTCTCGCTCCAGAATCTAATATCCTTCTTGCAGTGGAGTGCCCTGCTCTTCTGAAATGCCATCCTTTCTCAAGGGAAGTGGATAATTTCTCAGCCATTATCTGTGCATTCAATTCTGGAACCTTTACTTCCTGGACCTCGATCTGAGGGTTATCGAAATCGAATTTGTCTTTTACTTCTCTGGTCAACTTCTGAATAGAACGACCTTTTCTACCTATCACTAATGCTGGTCTTTCGATCTGAAGCGTTATCCTAGTACCCATCGGGGTCCGAGATACTTCGCAACCTCCGAAGCCCGCTCTTTCAGTCCGTTTCTTGATGAACTCTTTCAACAGGACTCGGTCCATTTTATCTGATATGAATTTCTTTTCCTTGGCCAACTTACTCCTCCTCCTCTTGTAATATTACTTCTACGTTAGTTGTGTGTCTGTTATGGGGTGTGCTCCTACCCTGCGCTCTAGCGATATATCCTTTGATCGGAGACCCCTTATGAGCAACTAGACTGAGTATCTTCATGTTGTCTGAATCCAGACCCTTATTTTCCGCGTTATGCTGTGCTTCTTCTATCAGGTCTCGTATCTTCTGAGAAGCTTTCTTAGGATATCCACCGGGTCCCACTCCTTTATTGTGTGAGACCTGTTTGTTGTGTTTCCTATATGGTATCGCTCTGTGCCCTTCGATAACATCTTCAAGGATGTTCAATGCACTATCAACGTCTCTACCCCTCAGATATTTGCAGATCTCGACAGATTCCTTCGTAGATATCTGGAATTCACGTCCGTATGCTTTGGCCGTGATATCTGGGTCCGGATCCATAGTATATGCCATTCTTTAACACCTCATTTCAGCGGTACGTATTTCGACGATCTCGTCGCACCAACACCAGGTCCAGAATGTTCTACACCTTTTCTAGTGAGGGTGAATTCACCGAGATAATGCCCGATCATCTCAGGCTCTATCTTGACAACTTCGAAATCGCTTCCGTTGTGGATAGCTATCCTTTTACCGACGAACTTCGGCAAGATGATCATCTCTCTTCTGTGCGTTCTGTAGATATCCTTGTCTTTCTTCTCGATCTTCTCCAGGAATGCTTTCTCTTCCTTGTTCAGACCTCGTTCCAAGGACCTTCTCGCCCTCGAAGGTAAGACCTCTTTCAATTCCTTGAGTGACATCTTCTGTAATTCTTCTAAAGTGTGACCTCTGTACTTGAATTCCTTTTTACGTCTTGAACTTATCCTCTTTCTTCTCTTCTTTGCCATGTTTTTACCTCCTTAACTTCTCCTCTTTCTTTTTCTTCTTCTTGGTCTTTTTAGAAGAGAGGTTACCTACTTTTCTGCCTGGAGGCGCGTTCGCACTAACTTTCGATGGTACGCCCACGTGCTGATGGTCTCCTCCACCGTGAGGGTGGTTGATAGCATTCATAGCTATACCTCTGACCTTCTTCGGACGTTTTGCCTTGCTGCCCACAGAGTGTACAACTTTTCCCGCTTTTGCGAAGGACTGCTCTTTATGTCCTCCACCGGCCACTATACCTATCGTAGCTCGGCAGCGGTTGTCCACTCTCTTAAATTTATCCGAAGGTAATCTCAGTGTGGTCGTCCTTCTTTCTTGAGATATTATTGTAGCGTGACTTCCGGCGGTCTTTACCAACTTTCCACCGTCTAAAGGTTCTAATTCTAGATTATAAACAAAGGTACCTACTGGGATCTTCAACAATGGTAATACGTTACCCTTTTCGATGGTAGCTTTGGGTCCTACTTCTATCTCCTGACCAACTCTTAATCCGCTGTTCGCCAATAAGAACTGTTTTTCGTTATTATCGAATTTGACCTCCGCCAGGGGTGCAGTTCTTCCCGGTGCGTGGTGTAGGTCTACAACCTCACCCACTGTTTCCTGAGATTTCGGGTAACCAGGAGCTGCAAGATGCCTGTGACTCGGTGAACGGTAGGTCGATGATCCTTTTCCTCTTCTTTGTGGTATTATTCTCTTACCCATTATATCACCTAGAATACACCTATCCTCATACCTATCTCCTCTGCTGAATACTCACTAGTGAACTTAACGATGGCCCTCTTTCCGTTCCTATCGATGAGGGTATTCACCTTCTCAACATCGGCCTCGAATAGGTCTTCTACTGCTTCTTTTATTTGATTCTTATCTGCTTTGAGGTCGACCATGAATTCCAACTTGTTCTCCTCTTCCATCTTTATCATGGTCTTCTCAGTAACGTAGGGAAAATGAACTATATCGTGAACTGATTCATACTTCACCATCTTTACCAATCCTCCATCTCATTCAAAGCTTGTACACTGAATAATGTAAGTCTTCCGATATCTCCACCGGGCGCAAGGTCTTCCACCGTAACTCTATCGGGAGTTTTCACATTGACTCCAGGAAGATTCGAGAAAGCTTTGATCCCGTCACTATCTTTCGGAAGGACGACCAACAAACTGACCGGTTTTCTGTGTTTTCTATCTCTGGCTTTTCCCTTGCCGGGCCTTACATTTCTGCCGTCATGGGCTCTCTTGATATCCGAGTAAACCCCTATCTTCTCGAGCAACTCTATCGCTTCCGAGGTCTTGGATATCTCTTGAACACCTTTTTCGAGGATCAGTGGGAACACGAGGTCTTCACTATCTACCTTGTGACCTCTCTTTTTAACCAATTCTCCGTCACATGTGGCGGCTAGAGCTGACCTTCTCGCTTTTCTCTTCTCCTTCTTATTGATCTTCTTACCTAGATCCTTCTCGGGCTTGGGTGGATGAGCTCTTCTACCACCGACGTTGTTCGGGGATTCTGCGGCGGTGTTCCCGTACTGTGTCAATCTCTGTACCCTCGACACACCTCTGCCCTTATCTGGGCTGGAAGTAGCGTGTCTCATACCCGCTTTCTTCGACGGGCCGTACGGCTGCCTTCTATTGGCTCGACATGCATTAACTGCTCTTCTGATAATATCAGGGCGTACTTCCTCTTCAAAAGAAGAAGGTAGGTCTACTTTTCCTTTCTTCTTCCCTTCCATACTGTAAACTTCTATCTTCATCTATTATACCCCCTGATTTGATTCTAATGAGATATATGTCAGATTCGGTTCTTCTATCTTCACACCAGACAATCTTACAGGATCCCTCATAACGACCGTTCGCTTGGTCGGCCCTGGTATCGAGCCGTGTAAGACTACATAGCCGTTATTGACTTCACCATATTTCAGGAAACCACCTTTCGGGGTTATCTCTTCACCATTATCTCCCACCTTGAGAACACGTTTATTGAACTCCGTCCTTTGATGGAATCCCATCTGTCCTGCTTGTGGTACCGTCGGACGTATGTAACCAGGAATGAAAACACCTGTAGTACCTACATTCCTCCTAGATTTGCTGTTCTTGTGTCTCAGTAATTTCACACCCCACCTTTTGATATGGCCTTGGAATCCTTTTCCTTTAGTTATCGAAGAAACGTCGACCATGTCGCCGGCTTTAGCGAACTCGTTGTATGATAATTCTTTATCAAGCATATCCTCTCCCTTCTGGATCCTTTCTTCCATCGTTCCTCCTCCGATCCTCATCTCCATTATATCCGGAACCTTTGAGGGAACACCTGAAACCATATCGGGTTTTGTGTGGACGATAGCTCTAACTTCATCTACGATATCCTTATCTATCTTCCCCCACATCTTCTTGGTGTCCAGGTTTTTCGGTATCGGGAGTCTCTTCTTCAGATGATCCTCTTGATGTGAACTCCATACTTCTCCATGAGTCTGGAGTCCTCTGTGTGTCTCTTCATAGAATCTCAGACCACATACTTTGACAGGCGGAACTTCTACCACCGTAACTGGTACTCTTACTTCTTGTCCAGATGTCGTACTCGTCGGCCGATAATCGACTACGAAAGCGTGAGTCATCCCGGCTTTAAAGCCTGGGAATCCCTGAACCTTCGGATTTCCGTCTATCTCCGGCCATGATCTGACCTTTGGAATCATGCTCGGTGCGCGCTTTCTGGGGGAATACCCCATAGAACCTCTTCGAGGGTGATGTTTTTCTGACATAGTAATACCTCTAATATGATTTGAATCGCTAGGCGACGCAAACAGTTTTCTTCTTATGCTCCAGACCGTGACGCGTTCATGTTGGGATCCTCAAAGGATTGCCCATCACGTCTGGTCAAGAGTCGAGGTAACTCCCCATTAAAAAGGTGGGTTATTTAAATGTAACGGTTGAGGAGTCCTTGTTCTCCTATTATTATATATTCTAATGTTGCTGTATTACCACCAAATGATTATTATATATTGTCTTTATTGTCTTTCAATACCCAGCTAGGATATGGAGTAAAAAGATGTTAGACGGACTGTTAGAAAAGAAATTGGATAACCTGGAAGGAAGAGACATCCTGGTCATCATGGACGATGGTTTAGGTTTCCTCGGTGAGCTGCAGGAATACGATAAAAAAACACTCGTCTTGAGGAAAGTGCTGCAGTCTCAATTCGACGAGATCGATTGGAAGCATATCCCCGCTACATCTAAAGATGTTAGGAATAGAGGTAAAAAGGATAAAAAGTTGGGTTTCGCAAACTGGTGTCGAGTCAATCTGAAAGAAGTCTATATCCGTATCGAACACGTCACCAGGATATGGCCGTGGATAGGTAAAGTGAAGGGCGAAACAAAACAGGGTAGAAGACCTATCTATTACGAGAAAGAATACCTCTAGATCCAGATCTATTCTAATTATTATTTTGTTAATCAAACTATAAGGATACTCATTATCTTAGCGAATATAACCATCCCCAGCAGCGCGAACGGATATGTAGATCCGTATCCAGCGCCGACATCTTCCGTACCTGTTGATTCTATGGCTGCACCTAGACCTGGTGTCGATGTCATGCCGCCGGTGATGGCACCTGCGGTGACTATCCAATCAAGTTTCCAGATCCCTCTGAGTAGTATCATACCTACAGCGATAGTGCCTAATCCAACTATCACGGCGATGACGATCAGTATCAATCCAGCGCCCATCACGGCTTCGAAGAACCCGGCGCCGGCTTCTATCCCTACGACCGCTAAAAAGAGAGCGAGTGTAAGTGACCTGATACCTGAAAGAACTTCATGAGACATCCTCGTTTTTATAGGGCCTATCTTGCCCAGGTAGCCGACTGCTAAAGCGGCAGGTAATACCCCACCAGTTATCCCCAGAGTAACCGTCCCCAGCGGACCCAACGGGATAGGTATCTCTCCAAGTATGCCTCCTAAGACTACGGCCAAAGCGAAACCACCCACACTGAATGTGACTACATCCTTTGTCAGCTTTTGCTCATCTCCCTTCGTGGCCTCATCGATCCTGTTCTTGAATTTGATCTTCTCCTCCTCGATATCGATGTTCCTGAGCTTGGGCCATAATTCTTGAAATATAATAACCATGACCACACCGAACGGATACGCTACAGAGTGACCGATGATTATCTGTTCTCTAGCCGTCTCCGAAACACCTTCTATATGTGCACCAAGACCTGGAGAGCTCGTAAGGGCTCCGCTGAAAACGCCTTCTATGTACCTGGGCTCAACGACTCCTACGCTGCTGAGGGCCTGCGCCCCCATGAAAGTCAATGCAGCTGCAACGGCTGTCATCACGAAGCCAGCTACGATGAACTTGAAACCATGTGCTTTTATCACCCCTCCGATATCCCTGGCAGCCATGAGGCCGACGGATGCAACGAAGAGTGCCAGTGATACGATGAAGTAAGTGTGAGGGACGGTGACACCGAAATGTCCGATTGCTAGACCTGCGAAAAGAGCACCAGATATACCGAACCTGAAACCTTTGAATTCAAAACGGCCCAATAAGATACCGATGAGAACCGCGAGTGATATAACAAGCAGACTGTTCTCCAATAATGAATCTATAAACACCATATTTTCACCGCCATATACCACATCTGGGTCCTTGGGCCTGACATGTTCTTATCGATTTTTGCTATATGTACTTACATATATATTTTACTTAATCAAATCATCGGCAATCTTTT
>JBNJFO010000093.1:0-6524 GCA_051746905.1 Thermoplasmatota archaeon | reverse complement strand
ATACAAGCTCAGGGTCACCATGGGTGATTATGCCGAGGTCTGTGAGAAGATAAAAGGTTCATCGGAGATGATATGCACTAGAACAGGTTGTCCGATATGCAGTGCATTTCTATCCGCAGCCGTTGAAGGTATATCCGAACCTCTCAGGATAACAGGATACGAAGAGGAAGGTAACCACAGAAAATACACTCTGAAGGTGGTGTGATGAGCGTCCCGAACAAATTGTCCATCTCGATGACGGTTTGGGTGTCCCTGTGCTTGGTTTTAGCCGGTTCACAGGAGATCGAACTGTTCGGCATACTGGTGCTCATCGGTCTTCTCATCAGCAGGGAACTATCAAGCGCTTACACGAAACCCAGGGTCGGTGAGAAGCTGGATGCCATGATCTACGTCGGGATCATATTCTTCATAGTCGTGGTGGCTAGAAGGATCCTATCCATATTGGGTATCTTCTAAAAAATATCTCTTAGGTGAGCTATGAGTTCATCGTTCATCCGTTCGCTGCCGATGGATATCCTCATGTGATCGATCAACCTGGGGTCATCGAATATCTTCACTTTTATACCCCTCTCTAATAATTCTTCGTAAAGTTCACCTGCCGGCATCTCGGAAGGAGGTCTGCACAGGATAAAATTGGTCTCAGAGGGAAGACAGTTGAATCCCATAGAAGAAAGTTGTTCGTATAAACGATCCTTTTCTTCTAACGTTCGTTCCACCGATCTTTTCATATATCCATGATTATCCAGAGCACAAAATGCAGCGGATAAAGAGAACGAATTCACGTTGTAAGGCATGATGGTATCTCGAAGAGAGAGTGCTTTCTCCGTAGACGATATCGAATAACCGACCCGGATACCCGCCAGCCCCCACGCCTTGGAAAAAGTTCTGACCAATATCAGGTTGGGATATTCATCAATCAGATCGATAAGTGAGAAGGGAGCGTATTCCACATAAGCTTCATCCAGTATCAGGGTCACACCGGTTTCCAGCAGTGATATGATACTCTCCTTACTATACTGCAGGCCGGTCGGGTTGTTGGGTGAACAAACTATCAGCGCGTCTATCTCGTCGATGAAATCCTTCCGGGATGGTAAAGTGAAATCGCTGTTGAGGGGTATCTCAAGCAGTCTCCTTTCGTTCCTTTGTGAAAAGAAACGTATGAATTCATAGGATGGGGTGTAGTAGGCCATGACGCCGTCTTTTGGAACCTCGGTTTTGAACAGTGTGTCCAGTATGATGTCGGAACCGTTGGCAAGGACTATGCTCTCGGGTAGGATATCGTGGTATTCCGCCAGTTTCTTCCTGAGCCCGTTCCCGAACTCTGAAGGATACTTGTTTAGACCTATATCTACGCTGTTTTTCAACACTGAATAATATTCGTCATCCATGGATTGATTCTCGTTTAGATCGAGCCTGATGAGATCGTCAACCATGGAGTCCTCTATCATGGAAAAGATATAATGTTTATGCATTATAAATGTATAGAAGATAAATCTATAGAAGATAAGTAAGGAAAGGGAAGGGGGTTGGAACTAGCGGTAGGGGGCCGGCCCCTCAGACTGCACTTCTTCGCGTTGATCTACCTTCTTTTTGACCTTCTTCACGGCTTCCTTGAAATGCCTCTGGTGCACCTTGGTCTGTTTGATCTGATCTGCATCCATATCGCCTCCTTCCGAGACGAATTCTCGTATGGAAAGCATCACAGCTTCGTTGCAAATCGAGGCTATGTCAGCACCGCTCATGTTCGCCGTTTCTTTTATGAGTTTAGAGGTATCTACATCATCGGCCAACGGTTTGTTCCTTGTGTGCACTTCGAATATCTTCTCCCTGGCCTCTTCGTCGGGCATGTCGATGGTTATCCTCCTGTCGAACCTTCCTGTTCTGAGTAACGCGGGGTCGATAATATCCGGCCGGTTGGTTGCCGCCAGAACCACCACGTCGTGCAGCGGTTCCAGCCCGTCCAGTTCCGTCAGAAGCTGTGAGATGACCCGCTCGGATACGTTGGAATCTGAACTGCTTCCTCTCTTCGGAGCTAGAGCGTCTATCTCGTCGAAGAAGATTATCGTAGGTGCGGCCTGTCTCGCTTTTCTGAACGTCTCCCGGACGGCTTTCTCGCTCTCACCGACCCACTTGGAGAAGAACTCCGGTCCTTTCACCGAGATGAAGTTGGCTTCGCTCTCGTTAGCTACCGCTTTAGCTATCAGCGTTTTACCCGTTCCCGGTGGGCCGCTCATCAGTATGCCCTTGGGGACTTCAGCATCCATATGTTTGAACACTTCGCTGTATTGGAGCGGCCACTCGACGGCTTCAATGAGTTCGCGCTTGGCTTCTTCCAGACCTCCGACCTGATCCCATGATACATCTGGAGTCTCTATGATCACTTCTCTCATGGTGGACGGGTTCATCTCTCTCAAAGCGCGGTTGAAATGATCCTTGGTGACCTCCAGCTTCTCGAGGAGCTCTGGAGGTATCTGGTCCAGATCAAGATCGATATCCGGTAATATCTCTCTGAGTGCGAGCATCGCTGCTTCCTTAGCCAGTGCCTCTATATCCGCGCCGACGTAGCCATGTGTCAGGGATGCGATCTTGTCCAGGTCGACATCTTCGGATAACGGCATACCCCTTGTGTGGATCTCTGCGATCTGTTTTCTACCTTCTTTATTGGGCATGCCTATCTCTATCTCCCTGTCGAAACGCCCTGGTCTTCTGAGGGCTGGGTCTAGAGCGTGTGCCCTGTTCGTGGCTCCTATGACTATGACCTTGCCCCTGGCCTGCAGTCCGTCCAGTAATGACAACAACTGGGCGACTATCCGCCTCTCGGTCTCGCCTGTGACCTCGTCCCTCTTAGGGGCGATCGAATCTATCTCGTCTATGAATATGATCGATGGCTGGTTCTCCTCGGCTTCCTCGAATATCTCTCTTAAACGTCCCTCGCTCTCACCGTAATATTTGGACATTATCTCGGGTCCACTGATACTGTGGAAGTTGGCGTTTGTCTCGCTGGCCACGGCTTTCGCCATCAGGGTTTTACCCGTTCCAGGTGGACCGTGTAGTAGAACTCCCTTCGGTGCTTCTATGCCCACTTTATCGAAGAGTTCTGGATGTCTCAGAGGTAATTCCACCATCTCTCTTACTTTCTCGATCTCGCTTTCTAGACCTCCTATATCCTCGTATGAGACCCTCGGGACCTTCGCTATCTCCTCCGGGCTCACCGGTTTCTCTGATATCGTAACTTCTGTGCTGGGTCTGATTATGACGGCTTTGCTCGAAGGTGAGAATGATTTGACTATCAGTTCGATCTTCTTTCCCATGACGTTGAGTGTTATAGAATCCCGTTTGGAAACCGGCCTATCTCTCAGGGCCTGCTTTCTCAGATAATCTTCTCCTCCCATGAGTCTTATCGGTTGTGTTGGTGCGAAGGTGACTTTCTTGGCGGTCTTCGCTTCTACTTTTTCGATACCCACTTTTTCATCGATCTTGACCCCGGCGTTCCTCCTGGTCGGACCATCGATCCTTATAACTCCCGTGTTCCTGTCCTTTTCATCACCGGCCCAGACCTTCGCAGCGGTCTGTTTGTTGCCTATAACAAGTATGATATCACCGCTCTGGAGGCCGAGTTTCTCTTTGACAGCCGGGTCTATCCTGGCTAATCCTCTACCTACGTCGGTTGATTTGGCTTCTGCCACCCTTAATACTCTTTCTTCTTTCTTCATCATATCACTTTTTATCCCTTTTTGACCATTATACAACGCTTTGTTGTAATATTCATGTTGTTGAATGGTTAGAGGTTCTATTTATACTTTTTGTTTTTCTTTCCTCAATATTTTTTACCTTTCCGTCAATCCCCTTATCATGGAAGGCTACCTCGTGGCGTCACTTCATCTCCTGACAGCTCTCATGATAGGTCTTTTGATAGGTGTAGAAAGAGAGTTGAAGGCGAAGAAAGAGGAGGAATCCGCAGTTTCGGGTATCAGAACATTCAGTTTGGTGGGTGTGATAGGGTTTTTCTTCACATATTTGCTTTTGGATACTCCGTTCTTGCTCATGATCGGTATCGGGAGTTTGATCGTTATAATACTCTCAATTCCTTTGATAAAAGAGAAGATGGCAGCTCCTGGTCTTACTTCGGCAACAGCGCTGGTAGTAGTGCTGCTCTGCGGCTCGCTGGCAGGGCTCAAACTTCCATTGCTGGCGGTCTTCTGTGGAGTGACAACCTACGGCATACTCGATATCAAAGAACAGACGCACCGATTCGTAGGGCTGCTGAGCGAAGAGGATATCATGAGTGGGCTCAGGTTCTTGATGGTAGCCTTCATACTGATACCGCTGGCATACACGATCGGAGAGGTCCACCCACTCGTAGGTCCGGGTAATGTTTTCGATCCGGTTAAAACACTTCTCATGATAGTTTTCGTCTCCAGTATATCCTTCGTGAGTTATATTTTGATCAGATTCGTCGGTGCGAGTAAAGGACTGGAACTGTCGGCTTTCTTGGGCGGTTTCGTGAGTTCTGCGGCATCCACTGCTTCACTCTCTCAGAAATCCTGCGAAGACCCCTCCCTTAGAGATGTATCGGTCATAGGTATAATTGCAGCGAATTCGTCCATGTTCCTGAAGGATATGATTATTGTCACGGCCATAGGTGGATTGATGATATTCAAGATCGTCGGCGTGCCCCTGATCTTACTTTTCTCCCTTGGCCTGGTTCTGATCTTCTTCCCGAGTAAAAAGACCGTTGAAGGTGAGATCGATGTCGATGTAAAAACTCCTTTCGCGATAATACCTGCAGCAAAATTCGGTCTGCTCTTTATTTTGATCTCAGCTCTGTCTTACTTTTCTAAAAGCTTCTTCGGTTCCTACGGACTTTACGCCGCCGCTCTAGGTGGACTGGTTTCGACAACGTCGGTTGCAGCATCTTTAGGGAGCTTGTTTTTAGCTGGGGAGATCAGCAGCTTCGAAACCCTTTCAGTTATGATGCTGACCCTCGTTTTCGGCAGTGTTTCCAAGATAGCTATCGCATGGTCTTACGATAGAGAACTGGGTAAGAGGGTGTCCGTATATCTGACCGTGATAGCCATACTGACACTGACCGTAGCCATCATACCGTTTCTGATAGGAAAATAAATAAAGAGGGGCATGTTTTGGTGGTAGCGATGAACGGTCTTATCATGGGTCTGCTCTACACTGTTATCGCCATCGCGATATTTTTAACGATATTTGGAATTCTGGACAAGATGGGGTTTCTGGAGAAATACGGCCTAGGTCTCAGCGGCCCCATGCTTATGTGGAGGACCGAGAAGGGAAAGAAGTTGATAGACCGGATCGCCGAGAAGAAGAAGTTTTGGGAGTATTACGGCAATCTGGGACTCGTAATAGTATCGATCTGTATGGTATTGATCCTCTTTTTAGTGGCCTGGTCAGCATATCTAGCCAGTTCGATACCAGCGGAACAGGCGCCTTCGCCTCAGATGGTAGTCGGGATACCCGGTGTTAATCCACTGATACCTATATGGTATGGTATCTTCGCACTGGCGGTCGCCATAGTTTTCCACGAGTTCAGTCACGGTATACTTTCACGTGTTGCAGATATCAAAGTAAAATCACTTGGACTGGTTTTTCTGGTCGTCCCGATAGGTGCCTTCGTCGAACCGGATGAAGAGGAGATGGAGGAATTACCCAAGATCAAGAGGGACAGGATCTACGCTGTGGGGCCGACCACTAACATACTGTTAGCGATCGTTTTCGCTTTACTGTTCTCATCAGTTTTCATGGCGTCCATAGCTCCAAGAGAAGACGGGATCATAGTCAACGGTATATCAAAAGATTCGCCAGCGGATATAGCCGGCCTCGAAAGAGGGGATGAACTGACCTACATAAATGGAGTGAAGATCGATTCACCCGATCAGATAACCGACATACAGTTGGACCCGGGTATAAGGACCAGTATAAGATATCTTGAAGGAAAGAATGAGAAGAGCGGCGATATATACACCGGTCTTGTTGTGACGAGTGTATCTGAAGATCTGCCTGCTGAAGAAGCCGGTCTGGAAAATGGAGACATACTCATAAGTATAGACGGGGAACTCGTTCGCAATTACGAGATGTTCGATTCTATCTTGGAGACTACGAGCTCTGGTCAGACCGTCAATATCACTTACATGAGGCAAGTTGATGGTGACTACAGCGAGAATATCACCACAAACATGACCCTGGCGAACAAATACGAAGTTTACGAGGAAAATTATCCCTCACAGAATAAAGAAGAATACAGAGGAAAGGGATACATGGGGGTGAGCGTCGCCTATTTGGGATTCACGGGATGGGACGCCGAGGCTCTCCCACAGATGTTCTCACAACCCTTCAAGGGAGCTGAGAGTGTTGGGGATTATTTCATGAGTTCTATGAGATACATCTCCTTCCCGTTCATGAGACTTTCTCCCGTTCCCGACGATATCGCATCTCTTTACGAAGTGAGCGGGCCGTTATCCGTTCTACCTGATGATGTGTTCTGGGTCATGGGTAAT
>JBNJFO010000092.1:0-6685 GCA_051746905.1 Thermoplasmatota archaeon | reverse complement strand
GTAGATCTTTTAAAACAGGTCCCAGAAGGCGAGTATCGGTTTCACTCTGTGGGGCCAGAAGGTTTCCGAGCATCCGAGGAAGTAGTCAAAGATATCGACGACCACCCCACATGGATGTTTAAAAGACCACAAGATGCATTCAGGGAGCCAGAACATGAAACAGTTGAACTCCTGGAAGAAGATTCTGAGGTGATAGATCAGTTCTGGAACCTATCTGGAGGAGATTCGACGGATTACATAGAAGATAGGATATCTAACGGTCCCGCTTACGGTATCCGTAGAGATGGAGACTTGGTGGCATGGTGTTTGACCCATCACGTGACTGAGAGCGCCATGACCCTGGGATTTCTGCATGTAAAGGAAGATTGGAGGGGGAGAGGATTCGCCAAGTCGGTCACAGAATCTATGTGCCAGTATGCCCTCGAGAACGGATTGATACCCGTGATCGACATATTCAAGGATAACGAACCGTCACTGGATCTAGCGAAAAGTTTAGGTTTCCAGAAGATCGGTGAAAATCACTGGTTCGGCGGAGAGATAACTACCGAATAATGATAAAAGCTAAAATTTATAAGTTATAATTGAATATAGTTCTATATGAAGGTGATCACTGAAGTTAAAGTTTTTACTTTCAAGGGTGAAGATGCTGAGATAAGATGTGAAGAAAAGGTGAACGAAGGTATAGAAAACGATTGGCAACCTGTAGGTTTTTCCTCATATATATTAGACGGCCAGAAAGTTATAAAAGTATTGATGGGCAACACAAAAGAACCGAAAAAGAAGGAACCCGAGGAGGAACCGAAAAAGGAAGAAAAAGAGGGGGTTGTGAGTGAAGAAACTACTCCTCCACCGCCTAAACCGGCACCAGAAAAAGAGGTAGAACCCGAAAAAACCGAACAACTTGAAGAGGTTGAAGAAGAGGAACAAGAAGGAAAACAAGAATCACCGGAACCCGAAGTAGAAGGAGAAACAGTGGAAGAAACCCCGCCCCCGCCTCCCGAGAAAAAGGAGACAGAAACCAAATCTAAATACGAGAAATGCCCGCGCTGTGGGAACATAGCTTTAGAAGTCCAACTTGACCGCTCGGCCAACTGCGACTACTGTGGATTTATCGTAAGGGACATAAAGAAGGCCCGGGAGAAGCTGAAGGAAGAAGAATAAATGATAGGGCTAGTCGCATTTATACTTAACAAAATAACAAAAAAAGAAATATATATGGGGCGTGAATAGTCTGGTTGATGAGTATCCGTCAACCGATAGTCAGTGTACTCGGCCACGTCGATCATGGCAAGACCACGTTTTTAGATAGGATCAGAGGGTCCACCGTCGCTGACCGAGAGGCCGGCAAGATCACGCAGCATATAGGTGCTACTGAAGTGCCGGTAGATGTTCTGAAGGACGCCTGTTCAGACCTGGGTTGTAACATAGATTTCAAGCTGCCCGGACTCCTTTTCATTGATACACCAGGCCACCATTCTTTCAACACTCTAAGATCTAGAGGTGGAGCTTTAGCCGACCTGGCTGTTCTGATAGTGGACATCCGAGAAGGGTTCATGCCCCAGAGTCTGGAATCACTTGACATACTCAAAAGGGAGAAAACCCCATTCATAGTCGGGGCCAATAAGCTCGATAAGATAACCGGTTGGAATTCCCAGAACAAGCCGTTCATTAAAAATCTTCAAGAGCAGTCTAAGGATGCGAGGGATCGTATGACGGAAGCACTCTACGAGATGATAGGTGACCTCTACGACAAAGGATTTTCATCTGACAGATATGATCATATCACGGATTTCAGTCAGAATGTCGGTATCGTTCCCATGAGTGCCAAGACCGGTGAAGGTATCGAGGACATGCTCATGACTTTGATCGGATTAGCACAGACTTTCCTGACCGAAGATCTCATGGTGGTAGAAGGTGCCGGCGAGGGGGCGGTTCTCGAAGTTAAAGAAGTGACAGGCCTGGGGACAACATTGGATACCATAGTCTATCAGGGCACACTCAGCAAGAACGAACAGATAGTGATAGGCACTAAAAAAGATCCTCTAGTCACCAAGATAAAATCACTACTCAAACCAAAACCCATGGACGAGATAAGAGATCCCAGCGAGAGGTTCGACGAAGTCGAAGACGTGAGCGCCGCTTCAGGTGTGAAGATAGTCACTCCTGAGGCCGAAGACGTGATATCCGGAGCTCCTGTCATGGGTGTTGGTGAGGACGGTCTCGATGATGTTATCGAAAAGGTCAGGGAACAGAGCCAGCCGAGTATCGAGATAGACGACGAAGGGCTGATAATCAAGGCCGACGCCATAGGCTCTCTTGAAGGCCTGGCGTCAGAGCTGAAAGACAAGGAATACCCGATAAGTAAAGCAAGTGTAGGCGACGTTTCTCAAAAGGATATCATCGAGTGCGCGACGCTCAAAGATCCACTGCACAGGGTCATACTGGCCTTCAACGTGGATATCCTCAACGAAGCTGAAGACGAACTGGAGGAAGAGCGTGTCGAACTCATATCTGACCAGGTAGTCTATAAATTGGTAGAGGAATACGAAGAGTGGAGAGAAGAGAAACAGAAAGAGATGGAAGAAGAGAGGAGGGAGAAGATAGTCCACCCGGGCAAGTTCCGCATACTGGAAGACCATACTTTCAGAGTAAGTAAACCCGCCATCGTAGGGGTCAGGGTCCTGGCCGGTCGTATCAAACCGGATCAACGCCTTCTTAAGAAAGATGGAAGGGTTGTGGGACAGATCAAAAGTTTGAGGAGCGGTGATAAGAGTTTAGATGTCGCCGAGCAGGGGGAAGAGGTCGCCATGGCGATATCAGGAGTCACCGTCGGCCGTCAGATAAAGCCGTCTGAAGACCTTTACATAGATATACCTGAAGGCGATGCTCGTAAATTGAGGGAATTCGACCTGAACTTCGACGAAAAACGTGTTCTTGAGGAAATCAGAGAGATCAAAGGAAAGGAAAAATCATTCTGGGGTTTGTGAATCTTATTTCTTCGCTGTCAGATCTCACCCAATAGATCGGATTTTGTTATTATACCTACTATAGCGCCTTCTTTCAGTGTCAGAACCGATGGATAATGATGCAATAGTTCCTTGACCACCTTCAGGTTCGCCCCTTGATCTATCATGGGAAAACTCTCGTCCATGACGCTGTATATCTCTCTTTCCCGGTCTAATCTTTCGAAGTTCTTGATCAATCCCTCTTCTGTAACGGACCCGACGGAAAAACCCTCTGAAACCACTGGGAGCTGTGATATCGCGTTCTCTTTCATCACCTTTAGAGCAAGACCTACCGTATCTGATGGTTTCAGGTGATACAGTTCCGTGCTGTGGACGTCGCTTGCCTTCTTTCTTTCGGCGAACTCTTCTAAAGCATCATCCAGGGCCGACATTATCTTCTTACCGTTCTCGTACGACGGCACTGCGCGGTCATTTTCGATCTTAGCTATGAGGGATTGACTGACACCCGCCCTTTCTGCCAAGTTAGATTGGGTCAGCCCAAGCCGTTTCCTGATATTCCGTATCTCATCGAGATCCTCTATCATCGTTCATTGTTAGATACTCATCCCTTTTAAAATTATTCCTATAAGAATAATGTGAGCAGTAAATTATTAATAAAACCTAATTTTTGAGGAATTCCGCCCTCTTTTGCAAATATGATAGCGAGAGACTTATATTAAAGTCATCTCGAGTGGGCAAATATTTATGATTCAAAGGTGGAAAAAATGAAGGATAATATAAAAGTAGAAACCATATTGGAAACCCCTATCGAACAACAGGGTATAGAGATAGTAGAGAGAAAAGGTATCGGACATCCAGACAGCATAGCTGACGGGATCGCAGAAGAAGTGAGCAGAAACTTATCGAGGATGTACATGGATGAATTCGATAGGATACTTCACCATAATACTGACGAAGTTCAGATAGTCGGCGGTCAAGCAGAACCAAAGTTTGGAGGGGGAACACTTTTAGAACCAGTGTATATTTTATTGGTAGGGAGAGCAGTCACCAGCGTCGGTAGTAAGAGATTACCTTATAGATCCACAGCTTTGAAGGCCGCCGACGATTACATCTCACGCAAGTGCCCTCACATCGATCCCGAGGAAGATATAACATTGGATTGTAGGATAGGCCAGGGCTCTATGGATCTGATGGAAGTTTACGATACTAGAAAGGGCTTGGCAAACGATACATCCTTCGGAGTATCTTTCGCACCGCTCAGTGAAACTGAACAAGTGGCCTTGAAGATGGAGAGGTTCATCAACGGACCGTTAAAGAACGATCTTCCAGAGGTCGGACAGGATGTAAAAGTGATGGCAACGAGGATAGGGGATGAGATAGACCTGACCATCGCTGCGGCTATAGTCGATTCGCTGACACCCGACCCGGATCATTATATCAGTGTTGTAGAGGAATTGAGAGACAGGGTGTATGACGAAGCTCTAAAACACACCAGTAGAGAAGTAGATGTCATGGTGAACACCGCCGATGATTACGATAACGACGTTTATTACCTTACTGTAACAGGACTTTCAATGGAGAACGGTGACGACGGTTCTGTTGGAAGGGGAAACCGGGTGAACGGATTGATCACTCCGTTCAGACCGATGAGCATGGAAGCCGCTGCGGGAAAGAACCCGGTGACCCACGTTGGAAAGATATACAACATCGCTGCCAACCTGATAGCTCAGAATATATATGACGAGATCGGCGACGATATCCACGACGTGTTCGTTAGGTTAGTTTCCCAGATAGGCAAACCGATAAAGACACCGCAGGCTGCCAGTATACAACTCGTGGTCCCGGAGGAGAACGATTATTCCAGCAGCTTGGATACAGCTGAAGCTATCACAGAAGACTTCTTGGAGAACATCGGGGATATCAAAGACATGGTGCTGAAAGACGAGATAACCGTTTTCTGATAGATATCGAACTCTGATACGAGTTAAAAACCCATTATCTATCTTACTTTTTTCTTATTCTTCTTGATCCATCATCATTGTAGCGAAGACCTTGCAGTCTCTCACCATGTAGTCCAGTACGGCATATTCGTTAGGCTGGTGGGCGAGTTCCATATTGGAACACCAAACAACCGCGGGGAACCCTCTTTCTCTGAAGTGCGAAGCCACAGTTCCACCGCCGATCCCTACAGGCTCGGGATCTATGCCGATAACTTCCTCGATAGCGGATTTGAGCTTGACAACGACTTCGGCATCCTCAGGGGTCCCTTCCGGTGAATGCTTCATCTTAGAGTGATCGAGTTCTATCTCCGCTCCTGTTTCCTCTTCGATTTCCTCTACAGCTTTATCGAATATATCCCTCACATCCTTCAAATCGATAGAAGGAAGTATCCTGCAGTCGAAATATTGTACATCTTTACCGGGTATAGTGTTGATATTTGGAACGTTCGCTTCTCTTTTTGTGGGTTCGATAGTGCTGTATGGCGGTGAAAATAAAGGATTTGTTTCTGATAGATCCTCGTGAAGGCGTTCGTCGACCAAGAGTTGATATTTAGAAGCTACCCTATTTGCATTTATCGTACTTCCGGGCATAGCGGCGTGGCCTTGTTTTCCATGAACGATGATCTTCATCCATACTGCCGATTTTTCGGTTATCTCGACCTTTTCTCCCTCTGCCTCGCTGTGGTCTGGAACGATGATAAGGTCATCTTCTGATACGACACCCTCCTTTAAGATGTGTTCGACCCCGTATTCACTGCCGGTTTCCTCATCGGAAACTAGTACTACGATAAGATTGTGCTCGGGCTCGATATCACATTCTGAAAAGGCCTTACCGGCGAACAGACTTGCTATAACTTCCTGACCGTTGTCTTCACTACCCCTTCCGAAGATCTTACCGCCTTTGAAGATTGGGTCATAGGGATCTGTATCCCACTCGTCTAGATCGCCTTCTGGGACTATATCCATATGAGCGATTATAACTATGTTCTTGTCCGAACGTCCGAATTTTTTTGCAACTATATTCGGCCTCACTCCTGCAGAAACTCTATCATCTGGAGCATCGTATCTTTCGATCTCGTCGAAACCGAAATCATCGATAAGCTCCATCAAAAATTCTGCCCGTTCCATCTCTCCATCTCCGTCATTATCGGGACCTATGGACGGGATCTTGAGCATCTCGATCAAAGTTTCTTTCATATCTTCTGAAAAACCATCTATAGTATCTAAAACATCTTTTTCCATAGAAACACCGGCGTTTGATTTTTATCAAGCTGGTAGTGGATGTGATTCGTAGTCGTGCTTGATATCCTTACCAGTCAAGTCGAGGTATATCTGTGTTGTGGTCAGAGATGAATGTCCTAACATCTTCTGCACGCTCCTGAGGTTCATCCCTGCTTTCAGGCAGTGGACGGCGAAACTGTGACGCAGCATGTGTGGGTAAACGTTCTTGTTCAGGTCCGCTTTCTTGGCGTACTTTTTTACCAGACGTTCAACCTGCCGTGTTGAGAGCGGTTCACCCCTCTCTGATAAGATCAGATAACCTTCTTCAGCACCCGCTTTGTAGAATTCTATCATGTCCAGGGTTCTAGAATCCACTGGAACCACCCTATCTTTCTTTCCTTTACCCTCTCTGACCGTGATCATACCTTCTGTAAAATCGATATCTTCTATCTTGAGTGAAGTGAGTTCCGAGACACGGAGACCGCAGTGATACAGTAT
>JBNJFO010000091.1:0-6735 GCA_051746905.1 Thermoplasmatota archaeon | reverse complement strand
CGGCTGATTATAACGAAACAAGAAAGATAACACGGGCTATAGCGGATATCGAAGGACCGGTTTACATGCGGTTGGGTCGGTCTAGTGTCCCCATAGTGACCAACGAAGAAAAAGAATACGAGTTCGGTAAAGCTACAGTATTGAAAGAAGGTAGCGATATAACGCTGATAGGAACGGGGATAATGGTATCAAGATGTCTAAAAGCAGCGAAGATGCTGGAAAAGAAAGAAAGTATCGATGCTAGAGTCATCAACATGAGCACGATAAAACCACTGGATGATGAAGCCATAATAAAGGCTGCTAAAGAAACGGGTGGAGTGGTTACTGCCGAGGAACACGTAGTGAGCCAGGGCATGGGAAGCGGTATCTCTCAAGTGCTTTCTGAAAATTATCACGTTCCGATGAAAAGGGTGGGGATACCGAACGTTTTCGGTGAATCTGGTGGAAGTGAAGAGCTGATGGAAAAATACGGGCTGACGGCTGAACACATCGTAGAGAGTGCACATGATGTCCTTAAGAGGAAATGAATAAAAGATATTTATGTAATATCAAGGTGAAATAAAATGGAAATATTTGTAGATACGGCAAAGATCGATGAGATAAAAGAAGCTGAGTCTTGGGGTATATTAGATGGGGTCACAACTAACCCATCTTTGATAAAGAAAGCGGTAGGATCTCAAGAAGAAAGAGTGAGTTTGGAAGAATATATCGAAGAGATATTGAAGACGGTTGACGGACCGGTGAGTCTGGAAGTCGGCGGTTCAACCTATGATGCGATGATATCCGAGGCTGAGAATCTCTATGAGCGGTTCAATAGTATAAATGATAACGTTGTTATAAAGATACCAGTGAATACCGCTATGGAGGATGGAGACAGCAATTTCGAAGGTATCAAAGCCATAAAAACTCTGAGTGATGACGGGATACCAGTAAACTGTACCCTTATTATGAGCCCGAACCAAGCTTTGATGGCAGCCAAAGCCGGGGCAGCGTATGTAAGCCCGTTCTTAGGAAGGATAGACGATTATATCCGGGACAGGATCGGTCTGAAGAGAGGTGAAGATTATCCCAAGGGAACTTATTATCCAAGTGAACTCGTCGATTGGGTAAGAGAACTGAATTTAAATTCTAGGATACACGAATTGGATCACGACGAAGTAGTTTACAAAGACAAAAAAGCCATGAAACTTTTCGATTGGGGTGAAGACAAGGGTATAAACTCTGGAGTGGGTATGGTCTGGTCTATAAAGCAGATATTCGATAACTATGATTTCGATACGAAGATCCTCGCTGCGAGTTTAAGAACAGCTAGACAGGTGAGACAATGTGCTGAGATAGGTGCCGAGGTGGCCACTATACCGTTCTCGGTAATAGAGAAGATGATGGTGCATTATAAAACGAGCGAGGGGATGAGATCCTTCACTGAAGATGTGATACCCGAGTATCAAGAGATATTGAAGGGATGATTATTCACCCTTTCAACAAGTAAAAAGCCTTAAATACAGACATGGCTAATATTTTTATGATAATTTAAAGAAGGTAAAGAAAGATGAAAAAGATATTCAAGTGCCCTGAATGCGGGTCGTACACATTATCTGAAAGATGTGAAGAGTGCGGCGTAAAAACTATTAACCCAAAACCACCAAAATATTCCCCCGAAGACAAGTACGCAGAGTATAGAAAACGACAGAAAAAGATAGCAGCAGGAGATGAAAGATGATGGAAGATATACTGATAGATTACGAAGATAAGCCCGAACTAGATAAGCCGATATTCATAGAAGGACTTCCTGGCGTGGGTAACGTTGGGAAGCTGGCAGTTGAACACTTGATGGACGAGGTGGGTATGGAACTCATGGCGGAGATCAACTCCATATATTTTCCACCACAAGTATTGGTCAACGAAGAGGGTATAACTCATCTGGTGAATAACAGATTGTATTACGGCAAGAACATCGGAGAAGATGAAAAAGATATAATCATACTGACTGGAGATTATCAGGGTATGACACCACAGGGTCAATACAAATTGACGGATAAGATGTTGTCTATTGCCAAGGAATATGACTCTGAGATTGTGATCTCGCTGGGAGGATACGGACAAGGCGAGATGGTCGAAGAACACAGAGTGCTTGGCGCCGCCACCAATTCGGACATCGTAGAGGAGATGAAAGAATACGGAGTTGTCTTTTCAAAGGAACACCCTTCATCCGGTATAGTTGGTGCCAGCGGTCTGTTGATGGGCCTAGGTGATAAATTGTATAATATGGCTGGAATATGCTTGATGGGTGAGACCTCGGGATATTTCGTAGACCCCGGTGCAGCTAGGGCTGTTCTAGAGATATTGATAGATTACCTGAAGATCAAAGATATCGATTTCGAAGCGTTGGATGACAAAGCTGAAGAAGTGGAGGATCTAGCAAATAAGGTCATGGACCTAGATATGGGCACTGGAACGGGTGTAAAACAGGATTCCGATAAAACTGACCTTAGATACATCGGCTGAATAGATGGAGTCAGATATGGAAGAAGAAAAGAAGATCGAGATATACCTCAAAGGATACGAAGAGGGTAAAAAAGAAGCATGGTCGAATGTGAAGACTCTTGCTAACAGGTATGAAGGATGGGAACTGAAAACCAGGATCGAGAGTAAACTCGGCACACTATATCAGGACGTGGATTCAAAGAGAGTCGAACTTCGAGATGATCCGGGAACTCTTTCTTTCATAGATAAAGTAAAGGAAGAACCAAAAGAAACTGAGACCGGTGAAGATGAAGTCAGTGAAGAAAAGGAGGATCGGTATATCTTAGACTCTCTTGAAGCCGGTGATTCATGTTTGATAATCGAAAGTGAACCGAAGAAAGCCTCAGGGGAGCTGAAAAAAGCAGCTGAAGGGGGGAAAGATTGCCTCTTTATTACAAGGATGTTTCCAGAGAAAATAGTAAGAACGTATGATCTACCTGAAAATATCAGATACATCTATCTCTCTAAATCAGGTTATAATTCGAACTCTAGAGATGATATAGACGTACAAACCAGTTCACCTGGAAACCTTTCTAAACTGTCTACAAAGATCGGAGGATTCTTCAAAACTATCGGGGGTGGGGTTTTACTTCTAACAGGACTTCCTTTCATGTTCTCTTACAACGATTTCAATAAGATACACAAATTTCTCAGTTGGACTAAAGAGAAAGTCCACGAAAATAACGGGAATCTCATCGTATCATTACCACGAACAGGTTTTAAAGAGGATTATTTACTCAAATTGAAAGGTGAATTTGAGCGGGTAGTTGAAGTTGATTGAAAGTCGAGCGGTAGTTGCTGTAACATAGGTGTGAACATGTATCTTATAATAGGGTCCAACAGGATGTCGAAATCTGTTGTCGAACGACTAGGATCATCGGATGAAGAGATATCTTTATGGGAAGGAGATATCGACGATGAATGTGGTATCGAAGATGAGGATGAATTTACGGATATTTTAGATCGCTCTGAACTGGTTTTGATACTTATCAAGGATTTTGAAAAAACTTCTAGATTTGTAGAGTTGATAAAAGATCTCAGACCCAGTTTGCCTGTTTTGGGTTTAACCAAGAGATATGAAGAACGTAACTATCTGATAGATCTGAATTGTGATTCCGTTGTATCTGAAGAAGAAGTCAGCAGGGATGAGATATTGAACGAGACCCAGATATTGGAAAGGAAGAGGAAGAATCACCTGATGGTCAAAGAGATATTAGATTCAGAAGGTGAGATCTCGATATTCATACACGACAATCCGGACCCTGATGCTATAGCTTCTGCAATGTCTTTCGAAGAGATATGTAAAGAATTGAGTAAAGAATGCACGACCTATTACAGTGGTGAATTGGGCTATCCTGAGAATAAGATATTTGTGGAAAGTACGGGTTTCTGTATGGAGAGGATAACTGAAGAAGAGATAGATGCTATTGTTGAAAGTTCTGGATCGATAGTTTTCATAGACTTCGCTCAACCGGGTAAGAACAATATAATACCTGAAAGATACGAGCCAGATATCGTCATCGACCACCACCAGACGAATATCGATTATGATGTAGAAGGCTTTGTTGAGATAACAACTGATGTAGGGGCGACTTCGACCTTGATGGCACAGTTCTTGCTCGACTTCAATATCGATATCGATGAGAAATTGGCTTCTGCTCTTATTTACGGGATAAAAGTGGATACCCGAGATTTCACGAAGAATATAGGTGAGAAAGATTTCGAAGTATTATCTTATCTGATGCCTATTGCTGATAAAGAACTGCTGGAGGTCTTCGAAAGTCCACCCATGGAACCACACACACTGGATGCTCTAGCTGAAGCATTGTCAAACAGGATAGTTGAAGATGATATGTTGACCGCTTATGCTGGTGAGGTCGAAAAGAGAGACGACCTTCCCCAGATAGTTGATATAATGACAGGTGAGAGAGATATAATGACCGCTCTGGTATACGGTGTTCTTGATGAAAAGATATACATGTCGGCAAGGTCGAAGGATATAAGTCTTGATTTAGGAAAGATGATGGAGAATGTATTCTCGGATATAGGTCAGGCGGGGGGTCATAAACACGCCGCTGGAGGGTCTATAGATCTAGATGAATTCGACGATATAGACGGGGCGAAAGAATATATAAACTCGAGATTTAGGAAGGGGTGTAAGCTGATATGAGACCGCAGAATACGATATACTTAGGGCAGCAGAATCGAGGTATGAGCGATGTGGAAAAGAAACACCTGACCATCGCACTGGGAGTGCTGACTCTAGCCTTCGCGATAAGCTTCTCTGGTGGTATCAATGGTATCGATCTTACTTCATTTCCAATATTTTTGGGCATATCTTTCATATCTGTAGGGACGGCTTTTCTTTTTCACGAACTAGCTCATAGAAAACTGGCAAGAGATTACGGATGCTGGGCCGAGTTCAGGATGTGGCAGTGGGGGCTTATGATGGCACTGCTTTTCAGTATGTTCGGTTTCGTATTCGCCGCTCCTGGAGCAGTGATGATAAGAGGTAACATAAACAAAGAACAGAGCGGCAAGATAAGCGCCGCCGGCCCGTTCACTAATTGGATAGTGGGTGCTGGCTTTTTGGCCGTGTCATATGCGTTCTACATCATGCCGTTTTCATTCATCTATTGGTTCATCCCCGCCTTCGTGGCGTTTGTCAATCTTTTCATCGGAGGATTCAACTTACTTCCGTTCGGTCCATTAGATGGAAGGAAGATATTCTCCTGGAGCTTACAGAACTATATCATCATCGCGGGTTTGATAGTCGGAACATTGATCGTTGGTTATCTATTGGGACCACTGCAGTCGTTCATATGATCATCTATCTGTGTTAACCTGTTATCTTCGGGATCACCAGTGCGCCTTCCATCAGAAAAGTGACTTTACCGCCTTTCTCTTCTAGAGCTTGATCGATCATCTCCTGGATGTCTTTACCGGGGGTGAAAAAGATGTTCTCTAATTTATCGTTCTCCAGTTCAGTAACTGCCGAGATATCCGACGAAGAACATATATTGATTATCTTGGCCGCCTTGTGGTATCCGAGCTTGTATCCCTCTCGGATCTTGTCCAGGACTTCCTGTGGTGTGTCTAGAGAAGCCATCAAGTTGTAGAAATTATCAGGTCCGATACCGTCCCTGCACTCGGATACGAGTATTAGAGTCCCTCCTTTCTTCAGTGCCAACTTACCGGTTTCCAGTGATTTCTGGCTCTGGTATAGATCTAAATCCATCGGGTGGGCGATAGTAACGACGACATTGGACCTTTCCTTCAACGGAACGGTGAACACTTGTTCCGCTTTTTTGGTCTCTTCGAGAAAAACATTTTCCATCTCACCGCAGCTGGCGTGATAGATATCTCCGTCCTTATCCAGGGTCATGTTGATCGAGAAGACGGGTTTATCATACATCCGGTAGGCTTCTATCATATCTTCGTGGATCGGGTTCCCTTCAAGTTTCAACATCTGGGCATCGTTTTCTAACGAGTGGTAGTGGTTCGTTTCGATGGTCTCGTATGATGCGACCCCTGGAAGGAAAGATTTTCTTCCGCCGGTGAAACCAGCGAAGTAGTGCGGTTCCACTGTGTTTATAGCGACTACTCTATCCGCTTCATCCACCATCTTATTGAATCTCACCGGTGTGCTTCTTTTTGTTTTTCCATAATACTTCATCTCTGAGTTATCAGCGTCGTGGCAGTGTATCCTGTCCCGGTGTGTATGCCAGATATCACCGAAGATCCACTCGTATTCCTCTTCTGTAGGTTCTCTGTGTGATCCCGTAGCAACTATAAAATCAACATCGTATTTCTCTATCTGGTCTTTTAAGATCTCTAGAACCTTTGCGGTGGGTGTGGGCCTGGTTGCATCGTTGACTATGAACAAAGTATTATCATCGATAAATTCTTCGAAAGGAGGGGAATCGATGGGGTTATCCAGTGCATCGCTCAACAGTTCCTTTTCATCTTTTTTCTCTACATCTTTAAGTGATAGAACACCGTTGACTTTATCATCTGGAACTTCGACAGTAACTTGTTCACCACCGTACGAGATATCTATCTTCATGGTAATAGTATCAGGTGACAACGTTTTATCTTTTACCCTTCGGTCTGGCCCAGCAGTAGATGAATTTCGAGCCGAAGATTTCTGATCCTGATTCCCTGCTATCTATGATATCGAAAAGGTTCAATTCTTCCTCTATCTCTTCGAGC
>JBNJFO010000090.1:0-6826 GCA_051746905.1 Thermoplasmatota archaeon | reverse complement strand
TCTTCAGACAACTCTTCTTCACACCTTTCTCTAACATATTCCCAATCTATCTCATCATAGAAAGAAGATCCGATCCTAACAGCCTGATCTTTATCGCTTCTACTGTCCCAGTGTTCTGCTGCCTGGATCCTATCGAATATTATCTCTTCCAATCCTATTATGTAGGCATGACCCTCTTCATTTTCAACTTCAGTCAACCTATCTCGGTCTATATCTCTGAGATCTGCGGGTATCTCAATGTATAAGTTCAGATCCTCTCTTACCCACATCCTACCACTTTTATCAAAATCGAATTCTTTCATTATTTTGTAAAATTCTTCCCGTTTATCTTTATTGATGGCAAGGTCTATATCTACAGTAGCGTACCAATCTCTTGTGTAAAATTCAACCGCAGCACCGCCTACTATCACAGGTAAAATACCTTCCTCCTCCAACCTTTCTGTTAGTATCGACATCACATATACGGTACGTTTGAAGCCCTTTTCGATATCCTTGGCTTTTGATAGTTCATCTGTTTTTTCTCTGATAGGATAGTCTAACCTCCTTTTACACCGTGGGCAGGCCTTAGGTTTCTCTTTTCTTGGTTCCCACTCGTAGTCACAATGTTGACATTTCATAGTAGTAATAGTAGTAATAGTAATATAAAGTGTTATTGCATAAACTGAACTAAAAAATCATAAATATCGAGGCCAGCTTAAGTAAAAACATGCTCGAAACCCTGCAAGATATGGCGGAAAGTTACCAAAAGAAGAAGCCCGAAGATATCACTGGTAGGATACACATCCTGATAGATGAGGAGAACGGATACGCTGTTGAATTGAAAGAAAAATCGGTCGGAGTCGAGGGATCGGGGATAGAATTAGATGGTGATCTAGGACTCACGATGTCAAAAGAGACCTTCGAAAAATTATCAAATGGCGTATGGAACGGTATGACAGCAGCTGGTAGATCCACCATGTCGGAATCGGCACCTTTGGACTTCCGAGTGCCCGACGGAGGTAAACTAGAAGGAGATAACCTCCAGATGATGTTTCACTTCCTCACCCATTTCTTCAGCACGGATTATCCAACAGTTACAGAACTCGGCAGAGAACATTCCAGGAAAGTTCACGGTGGGAATGCTGTTCCGATAGCCTACGGACACGGTGTCAGGTACGCTTATTACACCATCGGCGAAGGGGAGCAGATCAACGAAGAAGAATCGGACCCCTGGAACCAGGTATTCACAGTTATCGGTGGTACGGGTACAGCTATCATCGAGGGCCAGGAGATAGAATTGGAAAAGAACATCTCCGTTCACGTTCCGCCCAATGCAAGTCACATAATCAAAAAGGATAGTGTTGAAGAAGACCTAGAGCTGCTGTGGATGGCATACGGGGAGAAGGCCTGAACCTCAGGTCGCTAAAGCCAAAAGCCACAGGGCAACGATATTTATCTGTATGCCTTCTAATTTCCACGTATCATAGGATCCCTCGCCTACTAAGAAAAGTTGAAAATCCTCCGGCAGTTCTAACAGATTTTCAGCTTGCTCTTGAGATAACCATGATGAATATATTATTTCAAAAGCTTTCTTTTCTTCAGGAAGAACTATGCTTATATTTTTTCCAATAATGCACTAACTACGATTATAATAAGTTATTAGTTGTAGTAACTAAAATAATAACGAGGAAGATAAACATACACTCGCCCTCCTCCCACAACAAAAGAATTAATAGAGAATGATTATATCAACATAGATAAGAACGATCGAGTAATATAAAAGAGGTCGCTATGATGAGGATCAAAAGTCTCCGGATAACTTCCCAGACGTTCTTCTTGATTTTATCCGTTCTGGGTGTGTTCGGTATAGCTATGAGTGGGCTGATATACCCGTTCTTTTTCTGCTACTCATGTCCATTCGCAGTAGCTGCATGTCCTCTTGGTCTAATGGAACACGCCGCCATCGACCTTGTTCTGATGGGTGTCATGGAAGGTCTGATGTTATTCGCCTACACGTTTGGATTTTTAGCGGTCGTAGGGGTGATCTTCGGAAGAGCCTTCTGCGGGTGGGCCTGCCCTATAGGAGCCCTTCAAGACGCCATAAACGGTATCAGGGAAAAATTTGTCAAGAAGTTGTTCGGCGACCGGTTCGATGTAGATAGACCTCGCCTCAAATACCTGAAATACTTCTTCATTCCATTCATACCTATAGCATCTTACTTCACTCTGGAATTGTTCTATACGAGATTCTGTCCCATCGGAGGCATAACTGGAACCATACCTTCACTTCTTTTTTTCCCGGGCCAGTGGGAACCATCTACGGATTTCCCGATAAAAGTCATCTCGATAACGTTGTTCTTCGTTCTGGTCGTGGTAGTCGGTAGAGGTTGGTGCAGATTTTTGTGCCCTATCGGCGCCATCTTCGCGCCGTTCAACAAGATCAGCCTTTTAAAGCTGGAAAGGAAGGAAGACTGCCAACTATGCGAATTATGTTCAGAGTCTTGTCCGATGCAGATAAAGAACCCCGGAACGGAAGACGACCCAGAGTGCGTTTTATGTGGGAGATGTGTCGAAAGCTGTGAACACGATTCTTTGAGCATAAAATTCAGGTGGTGGAAGAAAGATGAATAAGACAGCTTGGGTCGTGCTGATCATCCTTTTGGTATCCATCACCTCTGCCGGTGTGTACTACGGTGGCTACAGAAGGAGTGACGATGTGTCCAGCGTACCCTGCCTCGGATGTTTGGGTTTGGATCCAGTCGCCCGCACACAGTTCCGATACAAAACCAAAGGTGAGCACCCAGATTTCGTAACGGACGCTCTGGAAAGAGGGGTTGTTTTCCTTCATTATCGGACCGACGCGTGCCCGGCCTGCGACGAGATGGAACCCGTTATAGATGAGATAGAAGAGGAAACCCCCCAGGTAGAGTTCTTCCACATAAATCTAGATCATGCTAAAGGTGAAAAGAAGAGTTCTGTCTTCACCTACGATATAGAAGCTCAGGGCAACGACATAACCGGTGTGCCCATGTTCGTGATAATGACCAAGAACAGGGATGATGGGGTCATGAAACCGTATTACAAGGTTCTTTACGGCATACATTCCAAAGAAGATATCATGTCTGATATCACCAAAGCTTTAGAGCTTTATCCGTCAAGTGAAGAATTCACCCCTATGGTCGATCTGTTCGTGGATAAATACTGTGGGAACTGCCCCTTCGCTGAAGAAGCGTTAGTGGATATGTACGATGATTCGTATTTTATATCCTACGTAACGGACGCTCCAGGGGTTTCCGGAAATTACTCTGAGTATCTGGAGAAGCAGTACCAGGGGGAATACGGTGGATACGGTCACCCTCGTGCAGAATTCAACGCTGGTGAGAAAAGAAAGTTGGGCGCTGAAGACGGCGTGATAACCGAATATAGGAACATAACTAGAACTTTGGACACGAGTGCAGGAGATGTAGAGCTCACCGTTTCCATGGATAAGGTTAACAGCGGCTATGATATCGGTTATGAATTGGTGAGTCAGGCGTCTGAAGAATATAGATTACGCGTGGTGGTCGCCGACAGATATTCTCCCTGGTCGAATTCACAGGGTGAACGCATACCCTTCGCATTCATAGATAATATCTTTAATACAACCATGCAGGTTGAAGGGGGTGAAACGGTATCTGATGAGATATATTGGTCGGGTACCGATGAGGTATCTCTGGATGAACTGGGTACCGATCTAGCTCTTTTCGGTATCGTCTATGAACAGGGAGAGATAGTTCAAACAGCCCATATACCTCCAGATGTGGGAGAGATCCAGATTGAGGTCGACGAAGATGAGTTAGCCGTATCGCCTTCGGAAGTGAAACATGCGAGATCAAAAGTGATCAATGGAGCCAAAGAAGATCTGGATATAACAGTGAAAGCGGAGGACGAATTGGGTTGGATATTGGAAACTCCAGACCCATTCACATTGGAGGCTGGAAAAAATGAGACTATCACGGTCGGGTTCGAATGCCCGATAGATTCCACGCTCGGAGATCAAAATCAGATCACAGTGAAATTCGATGTAGAGGGTGAAGAATACCTCTCAAAAGAAACCGTGTTCACGGTCGAGGTCAAAGAGGATTCCCAGAAACCTCAGATAGGCACGGTGTCGATAGATCCAGAAGACCCTAAGGCTTCTGACGAGATAAAGGTCGAAGTCATCGCCGTGGATAATGAAGGGCTGAAAAAGGTAGAGATTTCATACTACGTATGCACGGATGTTCTATGCAGTCCCGTATGGACCGAAGAGATGGACAAAAGCGGTAACGAATATTCAGCCACCATCGGACCCTTCGACGAGAAGTACACTGAGCTCCATTTCACCGTACGGGCAGAAGATATCAACGGCAATGTTAATGAAACTAAAGAATATGGATTCTATTTTTAAAAAAATACAGAGTTCGACCTAGAGGATTGATTAAGATAGTAAAAGTTAATACATCCGTTTAGAGATGAAAGAAAGATGACTGAAAATGATAAGATGAACATAACCTACGAAGCCTACTTCCGATCGATATTCGGAACTATGGTGGAGATATTTGGACTTCTTGAAGAAGAGGTGGGAAGAGAAGAAGCCTTGAAGAGAATATCCGAATTCTCCGCTGAAAAGAGCGTGGAGAACAGGAAAAGGATACTTGAATCAAAAGATATCCAGAAATTCGAAGATTTCAAGAAAGTCTACAAAGAAGAATTGAACTCGCCGCCGATGAAGAACAGTTTATCCTACGAAGTTCTAGAGGATTCCGATACCAAGCTCAAATTCGATGTTCACAGATGCCTCTGGGCAGAGATATTCAAACAGATGGGTGCTGAAGATATCGGTTACGAAGTCTCTTGTAAACCCGACCTCGAGGTGGCCCCGATCTATCATCCTAACGTGGAATTGAAGAGGACTAAAACTCTCATGCAGGGCGACGATCACTGCGATTTCGAATATATCTGGAAGGAAGATCGATCAGATTAGCTTGATATCCCGAGCAATTCTCCCACTTTCCTTAGTTTCTCCTCTTCAATATCGAAATCCCACTCTTCTTTCAGGACCTCTTCTAGGTATTCCATGCCACCTTCTCCGTCGTAGACCGCTTCTATCATATCTTTATAGATACTCGGAGTCACGTCATAGACGTGTATCAGGTCATCCAGACCGTACTTCATCTTTTCTATACTGGT
Organism: Thermoplasmatota archaeon; assembly: GCA_051746905.1. GTDB lineage: Archaea > Thermoplasmatota > Thermoplasmata > Halarchaeoplasmatales > Halarchaeoplasmataceae > CAZFVW01. The sequence goes on along the minus strand of JBNJFO010000090.1, from coordinate 1,636 downwards.
CGGAGTGGCCATGCATTTTTGAGCCATCAGCGGGCACGTTATCGTGTCTCTTTGTATGGAGAACTCGAAGAATTTCTGGCACATGGGACAGTAGTACTTACCCATGGGCATATCTCCTAAGATAGAGGTGTCGTCGAGAACGATACTTTTTTCGAAATCTAATCTTTTTATAACTATGTCCAGTGCTTTTCCTAGCAACTTGAACAGTTTGTCTTTCTCCCATACCTTATCGATGTCCGTCACTATGAACGTGACTTTGTTTTCTTCAACTCTCTGGGCGGTTTCACACCCGCTGACCGTGATGATGAAGCTCTTTATGGTCTGGAGCGGCTGTTCTTCGTATCGTATATTCCAGTCCTCTAGGAAATCGAAGTATATGTCCACTAGTTCTTCCGCCTGGCCCTCATCTATGAATTTAGCCAATATCATCTGGGGTATCTTCGGATAGAACAATCCGAATTTCTCCAACCCCTCCGTTGATTCTGGAGGCATGTTTTCAACAGCTATCGGCGAGTTCAAACACACCTTAGGCATGTACGGACAGACCGGTTCATCCAGTTCGAATAATTTCTTACAAGTGACGCACCAGTATCTCCCTGATTCTGACTTTTCACCCTTTGGAAGGTTCTTGACCTTCTCGATTATCTTCTCTTTGTTCTTGAACATGTTGTAATATATTTGATTCAAACCTAATATATTTTATTGATAAGGAAGATCTACATAATCTTTAAACTGGACCGTTGATATCACCAAATATGAGCGAACTAGACATCGATGCGATCTTCTTCGACCTTGATGGAACTCTATTCGACAAATCGAAAGCTGAGGAAATGGCCTTGATAAAGATCTATGAGAACCACCAAGAAGTTTTTGAGGATGTAGAAAAAGAGCAAATGATCCACGCTTTCAGAGAAGCCAACAAGCTCGGTCATAAAGAGTTTCACGAAAGAAAATCACTCGATAAGATCAGAAGTGACAGAGGAGAAAGGATCATGGAGATGTTGGAAGTGGAGATGTCGTTTGCAGATGAATTCACTTCCCTGTTCTACGAGATCTATCCAACGATGGATGTACCTATAGATGGTGCGGAGAGAGTTGTGAACGAATCGTTATCTCGATATGATGTAGGTATGATATCCAACGGTTCTAAAGATGTGCAGATGGCCAAATTAGAAGTGCTTGGCATGACCGATAAGTTCGAGGTGGTGTTATTCTCTGAAGCAGTAGGTATCAGAAAACCAGACAGAAAGATATTCGATCTAGCTTCGGACAAGATGGGTTACGAAAATGAAGATTGCCTCTACGTAGGAGATTCTTACAAGAGCGACATGATAGGGGCTGGGGAGGCAGATATGCACACCTGCTGGATGAATCGGGATGGAAAAGAAAAGGATGGAGATTATGAACCCGATCTAGAGATCACCGAGCTTCCTCAACTTTTAGAGGATATCTGAACACTTCTACCCCCTTTCTCACACAGCGATATATTTTTATCTATAACCTCGTATTCTGATTTGGTGAAGATCATGGAAGAAGTTCGAGCTGTGCTAGAAAAATTACAGCAAGGGTATGATAAAAGAGATATAGAGAACGTAGATAGATATCTGGAAGATCTTTTTACAGAAGATATCACTAT